>CANQCZ010000032.1 GCA_947591215.1 uncultured Bacilli bacterium
AACATGAAACGATTCCAATTATTAATAGCCTACCTATTTTCACTATAATATCCTCCTCTTTATTTTGAATATTCTTTGTCTTTCTCGCGTTAGCGATATTTTGTCCGATATTCACTATTATCACCTCATCGTTATTATAGACTTTTGTCTCCTTGCAAAGTACCAATTGACAATTGGAATTTTGTCTAGTCACGCTTGCAAAACTATTGTATCTTAAAAATTTATAATGTAAACTTTTGATAAATTAAAGAAAATATAATTAAACGTGATAGTAGAACTAGACGATTTTCGGATAAGAAGTTTTTATTTTTTTGTATGTTAATCTAAATTAAAAAAGCAACTCCACCACTCTCTTTGTTGTTTATATTATAATTTATAATACATAAAATTTAGTGTTCTTTTGTGCGAACAATTGTTCTTTAATAAAACTTTTATTCGCTTTTTTACAAAATTTATATCACAAATTCATAGTTTTTTTAGACTGTTTTTTTTATTACAAAATACTTTCTTGCCATTATGTAGTTTATATTTAGTTAAATAAACTATTAATTTTCGTCGACAAAATCAGTAAAAAGTTGATTTAAAATTTCATTAAACTACTTTAATTTTTCAGCTTTTTTTCAAAAAGTATAATTATGAAATTTCATATACTTTTTACAATCTGTCTCCGATAACGAGTATTATCGGATATAAAACTTAATCAACATAACTAACATTTTAGGAACATTGGATAAAAAGATAGAAATAAATAATGTTAATTATAAAAGTATTTAACTAGATAGATATAAGCTCTTTACAAAATTAATTTTCGGCTTAGATTGCCCACTACATTCAAAAAAATTAATTTTTTTCCTGTAGGTAAATGAAATGCTTATTGCATATAAAAAAGGTATTCCGTAGGAATACCTTCTGTCACTTTACAAAACTTCTTTAATTCTAGCAGATTTACCTGATCTTTCACGAATGTAGAAGATCTTTTTACGTCTTACTTTACCGCGTTTAACAACTTCAATGCTTGCAATTGATGGTGAATTAAGCGGAAACGTTCTTTCTACTCCAACACCTGAAGAAAATTTTCTAACAATGAAAGTTTCTCCAACACCTGAGCCACGATGAGCGACGCAAATACCTTGGAAAACTTGGATTCTCGATTTATCTCCTTCAATAATTTTGACGGATACTTTAATAGTATCTCCGGTGTTAAATTTCGGTAAATCGTTTCTGATTTGAGACTTTGTGATCTCCGCAACTAAATTGTTGTTCATTTTAACACACTCCTTTATTCGCGATGTTCTTATCACGTGACTTGACAGCGGACCATCGAGGCTATTTCATTCGAAACGCTAAATAAGCATATCAAATAATCTTTTTTAATTCAAGCATAGTTTAAAATTTATAATTTTTTATCACTTAATAAGATTTCCCATTATTTTAAATATGTTAAGTTAAAAGACTTGACATCGCAAATTTTTACCTGTAAGATACCATTGTTTAAAGGAGAAAAATTTATGGTTAAAATCAGATTAACAAGAACCGGACGTCATAAGGATCCAACTTATCGTATCGTAGTCAGCGATTCCCGTTTTGCTCGTGATGGAAGAATTATTGAGCAAGTTGGTTTTTATGATCCAAATCTTGAAGGAGAAAAAGCTTGTATTTTAGACCGAGAAAAAATCTTAAAATGGCTAAACAATGGCGCTCTTCCTTCGGAAACTGTTAAATCCCTACTTTCAAAACAAGGCATTATCGCTGAATTTGCAAGTAGCAAAGTAAAGTCCAAAAAAGGAGAATAAATTAATGGATTATATCAGCATCATCCGTAAGTTTATTGACCCTATAGTCAGTAACTCCGAAGCGGTTATGATCCGTCAGATGCCGAGTGAATCCGACAAAGATTTAACTTTTGTCATTTGTTGTGAAGCAGAAGATACCGGTCGTTTAATCGGACGTCATGGCATCACTGCCGATGCTTTACGCGAAGTGATTTCAATCGCCGCAAAAGATAATCATCAACGTGTTCATCTTAAATTTGAATCTTTTGGCGAAGAAACCGATTCGATATAATTAAGATCAAATTCGCGATAATGGAAACACAATATTCTATTACTGAAAGATATCCGGTAATGAATATTTGGCAAAGACGACTTAACTTATTTAAATTAAAGATGTAGCAACCACTACATCTTTTTTTTATAATAAAAGCGGTGAAAGATAATGACTTATTTAACCTTAGGAAAAATTTTAAAACCACGTGGATTAGACGGAACTATCAAAGTATACTCGACTACCGAATTTGCTTCTATCCGTTATAAAAAAGGAAATATTTTAAGTTTGTATAACGAAAAGACTAATCAAAGAATTGAAGTTACCGTGAACCAATATTCTTCAAATAAAGGGTTTGATTATGTATCTTTTAAAGAATTTTCAACTCTTGAAACTATCACCCCATTTATTGGTTGGTTAATTCAAGCAGATCGCGATAAATTGCCTCCATTGGAAAATGGCTATTTTTACTATCAAGATCTCATCGGTTTAAATGTATACGAAAAAGATAAACTGATTGGGCATGTAAAAGACATCGAAGAATATAGTGCGTCAAAAACATTAAGAATCGAGCTTAGTAATGGGAAAGATTTACTTTTGCCATTCGTAGAAGCATTTATTGAAAATGTCGATCTTGAAAATAAAAGGCTCCATGTTCGCTTAATTAAAGGAATGATAGAATGAAAATCACAATACTTACTCTCTTCCCCGAATTTTTTGAATCTTTTTTAAATACTTCTATTATTAAACGTGCCTTAAGCAAAGAAATATTTGAAATCGAACTAATTAATATTCGTGATTATACTAAAGATCCTCATCATCGTGTTGACAATTATCCAACCGGTGGAGGTGCCGGATTAATCATGCAATGTCAACCGATTGTCGATGCTTTAAAATCGTGCCGAAGCGAAAAGTCAAAAGTAATTCTTACAACTCCTCGGGGAAAACTTTTTAAACAAGAAGATGCCATAAACTTATCCCGTGAAGCACACTTAATCTTTCTCGCAGGTCATTATGAAGGAATCGACGAACGAGTTAATGATTATGTGACTGATTTTTACTCTTTAGGCGATTTTATTATGACCGGTGGTGAGATTCCAACAATGGCAATGTGCGACGCGATAATCAGACTTTTAGATGGTGCGATTGCTAAAGAATCGATAGAGGATGAATCTTTTACAGAAGGTTTATTGGAATATCCTCAATATACATTCCCTTACAATTTCGAAGGAAAGACTATTCCTGATATTTTATTTTGCGGAAATCATAAAGCTATAGCCAAATGGAGAAAGAAACAATCTTTACGATTGACAAAAAGCTTGCGACCTGATCTCTTTTCAAATTATGTTCTTTCAAAAAGTGATTTGACTTTATTGAAAGAATTAGAAACCGATGAAATTGCAAAATGGGAACAAGAGGCAATTAATAAAGGACAAAAATTTTTAAAGAAATCTTAAATTCTATTTATACTAGAATTATCTCAAGAAACTAGTTATCGCCTTTTTGCATTCATACCATTAACATGTTGCTAGGAGGTCAAAATTATGGACAGAACAAAAATAGCTTCCTTTATTCAAGAACTGCGAAAGGAAAAAGGTCTTACACAAGCAGAATTAGGTGATTTGCTTAATGTATCTTTTCAAGCAATCTCCAAATGGGAAAACGGAGAGAATTTGCCGGATGTTCAATCTTTAGAAAATTTATCCATTATTTTTAATGTCACTATAGATGAAATATTAAAAGGTGAAAAAAACAAAAACAAATCAATAAAAACAACAGATTCCTCAATTGCTAATAAGGATCCTAAAAAATCAGAAACTTTAAAATTTAATTTATCTCACTTAATTATAGACGGAACGTTTTTATTGCTGTGCATTGCGATTTTTTTTATCGATTTTATTAAAATCCCTGAAAGACTTGATGACGGCAATAGGGTTTACCTTTTAATCAATGGGTGGAATTTCATTCTTGGCAATAATATTCTTTCAATTAATATTCAATTGTTTTTAATTCCTTTGATATTTGTCTGTTTCGATGGCTTAAGTTTTTTGATTAAAAGTGATAAAGCCTTATTGACTTTATTCCTTATCAAACAATCAATTCGCTTTTTATCCGCTTTCTTATTTATCATATTATTTTATATCCCTTTAATACAATATCTCTTGTTCGGTTCTTGGATTTATGCGATTCTTTATTTTGTTTCACTTGTAGCTAGTTGCTTTATACAAAACAAAACAATCAATGAATATATAATCAACTTTTTTAACCGACTTAAAGCCGCAAAAGCCATTAATCTTTTACTATCCTTTATTACATGCATTTTGACTTTTATTCTAGCCATAATACCATTTACAGTAGTAAAAGATTATAATTCAAACGATATTTACTGCTCATATTATAGTGGTCCCGAAGTGTTCTTTTTATTGATTCCTTTGATTGACTTAATTTTAGAATTTTCTTTAGTATTTATAAAAAATTCCAGGCGACGCAACGTTATTAACATCGTCACAATGGCCTTGCCTTTTATCTTTTCAATCACAGTATTGCTTCATTTTTTGATTCAAGCGCTCCTTAAAATCAAGCAATGTTCAATTATAGTTTTCTTGCTTCCGATATTGATGATTGTCTACGGTATCGTAACTCTAATTATAAAAATTAAACAACTAAAAAATTTTAAAATATGAGATGATGTAAAACAAAAAAGTTCTAGTTTTGCTGACTAGAACTTTTTTATAATTTAAAATTTTGGCATTCTTCCACTTTTATAAAGGGAACTCATTTCTTTCATCGATTTTTTCATTTGATCAAATTGATTTAACAGCCGATTAATATCGCTTGAATTCATCCCACATCCTTTAGCAATACGTATTTTGCGGGAATTTTTTATGATTTCCGGATGTTTTCTTTCGTCTTTAGTCATTGAATTGATGATCGCTTTAGTCTTATTCATCATCACTTTGGCTTTCTCTTGATCTTCTTCTGAAATCTTGGGCATTCCCGGAATCAATTTCAAAAGTCCTCCAAAAGAACCTAATCGATTAATCTGTTCCATTTGAGCCAACATATCGTTAAGGTCAAACTTACCATCCATCATTTTATTAAATGAACGTTTTGCCTGTTTTTCATCGATCTCTTCTTGTACTTTTTCCACTAAAGTAACGACATCGCCCATTCCAAGGATACGATCAGCCATGCGGTCTGGATAGAATACTTCTAGATCATCCAATTTTTCTCCGACACCAATATATTTAATCGGTACTCCGGTTAGATGCTTTATCGATAAAGCCGCACCGCCTCTAGCGTCACCATCAAGTTTCGACATTACCATACCGGTAAGTTTTAACTGCTGATTGAAAGCATTAGCGACATTTACGGCATCTTGACCGGACATCGCATCAACTAAAAGCAAAACTTCGGTGGGTTTAACTTCTCTTTCAATATCTTGCAATTCTTTCATTAAAATTTCGTCAATGTGCAAGCGACCTGCCGTATCGATAATCACCACATCGAATTTTTCTTCGTAAGCTTTTGCTACTGCCTTTTTGGCGATTTCAACCGGCGAAATATCGACACCCATATTCAAAACTTCAACATCGATTTGTTTTCCGATAGTTACCAATTGTTCTATTGCCGCGGGACGATACACGTCACCTGCAACTAGCAATACTTTTTTGGCCATTTTTCGTTTGAATAGTCGCGCTAATTTACCAGAAGTAGTAGTTTTACCAGATCCTTGCAAACCACACATCATAATAATCGTCGGTTTATTGATTTCAAAACGAATATCGCATTGATCAGCGCCGAGTAAATCAACAAGTTCGTCATGAACAATTTTTACCAACATCTGTCCCGGGCTAACTTTATTCAACACTTGCTGCCCTAAAGCTTTTTCTTTTACGGCACCAACAAATTCTTTGACAACTTTAAAATTGACATCTGCCTCTAAAAGAGCCACTCGTATCTCTTTTAGCATGTCTTCCATATTTGATTCTGTTAAACGAGCTTGACCTCTTAAGCGTTTTACAATCCCAGTCAAGCGATCTTGCAATGATTCAAAAGCCATATCTTTATAACCTTTCTTTTATCTTTTCTATATCTGCATCTAGATCAGTAGTTTTTTTTAAAGCCTCTAAAGATGCAGTAATTTGTTCTGTTTTTTCTAAAAATCGCAATTTCATTTCATAATCTTCAAGAGCTTTCACCGCTTTTTTCAAAGCGTCATAAACTGCATTCCTAGAAATTTTCATTTGAGAAGCAATCTCTCCAAGAGAAAGATCAAAACCATAATATAATTCAACCAAGTTTTGTTGCTTTTCCGTCAAAAGATTGCCGTATACATCAAACAATTTATTTATTCGAATACTTTTTTCTAACTCCATCATCTAAATTAAGCTCCAAAGTAAGGTAAACAAAATTAAAATAATAAAATATATCGCCACCAATTTGTGGAATTGAACATCTTTAAAAGCTTCTTTCTTATTTCCGCGATAAGAAAAGAAAGCAAATACAAAAGCTAATACTAAATCAATCACAATCTCGATGGTTATGAAGCTTAGTCGCATATAACTGAGAATTGTTCTTAAAACAACTTGAAGTAACAAAATTGCTACAAACCAGATTAAACTAGCCATTATTTTCATCACCACCTAAACAAAGACCATATAAATATTGATCTAAATCGAATTCTTCTAAATCATCCATTTTTTCGCCTAAACCAATAAAGCGCACCGGAATTCCTAATTCATCTCTGATTGCTAAAATAATACCACCTTTTGAAGTTCCGTCCATTTTTGTAATTACCACACCACTTACATCTGTGCATTCTTTAAATGCTTTAGCTTGAATAACTCCATTTTGCCCTGTTGTCGCATCGATAATTAAAAATGTTTCATGCGGAGCATCAGCGATTTCTTTTTGAATTACCCGTTTCATCTTTGAAAGTTCCGCCATTAAGTTAACTTTATTTTGAAGGCGTCCTGCAGTATCAACGATGATTAAATCGGCGTCGATTTCTTTTCCCTTTTTCATACCATCATAAGCTACAGATGAAGGATCAGCAAACTCTTTTCCGACCACGATTTCACAATTTAATCGTGAAGCCCAAATCGTCAACTGCTCTGTGGCTCCGGCTCTAAAAGTATCTCCGGCTACTAATAAAACTTTTTTTCCTTGATCAATATAACGTTTTGCTAACTTCGCGATAGTCGTTGTTTTTCCAACTCCATTTACTCCAACTACAAGCAATACGGTAGGGCCCTCCTCAGAAAAGACAATTTCATTTTGAATATCGTCACCTTGCTGTGCATATGAAACAAACATTTTATCGACTAGCAGTTCATTAATATCGCTCGGATTAGAAATTCCATTTAATCTAGATTCCTTTTTTGTAGCATCGACAATCTCTAAAGCTAGATTTACACCGACGTCAGCTTCAATCAAAATCTGCTCTAGTTCATCAAAATAATCATCATCCACCTTTTGATAACGAGCAGCCAAAATTTTTAACTTACTAGAAAAATTTCGCCGCGATTTATCTAATCCGGCAACATATTTATCCTTTTGAGCATTAGATTTGCCACTTATTTTTTCTTTTAAAAATTTAAATAGTCCCATAGTTAAGCCCTCTTAGACAAAGCATCTTTTGCTGCTTCTTGCTCTGCTTTCTTTTTTGAAGTTCCTTTACCGCGACCGAGAATGCAGCCTTCATAATGAGCCTCAACCACAAAACATTTATGTTGGGCATCACCTTCTTCAGCAACAATCACATAAGAAACCGTACCTCTTCGATCAGTTTGCACATCTTCTTGAAGCTTCGACTTATAATCGGTTATTGAATCTAAATCGATATTTAATATTTTATCCATAAAAATGGTCTTGATAACTCTATAAACTACATCAAAACCTTGATCTAAATAAATAGCACCGATAAAAGCTTCAAAAACATCTTCTAAAATTTTATTAGAATTGCTGCCACCGCTTTTTTGTTCGCCGCGGCCCAATCTTATCGCATCGCCGATTTTTAATTCTCTAGCAAATTCCGCTAAAGAAATGCCTTGAACTAATTGTGCTCTAACCTTTGTCATATTGCCTTGATCCATGTGAGGATAATTGCGATAAATCAAATCGGCTACGACTAAATCCAAAACGCCATCACCGACAAACTCTATTCTTTCATAATCTTTAGAATTATCGTGTCTTTCATTAGCATATGAAGGGTGTGAAAAAGCTTCAAGGTAAAGGTTTTCGTTTTTTGCCTCAATTTTAAATTTTTTGAGTATTTCTTTATAACTACTCAATTTCCCCAACTCCTTGTTTTAAAAGTTCTACAACCTGACCTTCTACCATACGATAAGCAACATCTAAAGCGCAAGAAAAAGAATAACCATCTGATGAGCCATGGGCTTTAACAACGACACCATTGACCCCCAAAAGCATCGCCCCACCGGTTGATTTATAATCCATAGTTTCCGACATTTCATCAAAACCTTTTTTAGCCAAAACATATCCGATTTTAGATTTTAGATTTCGATAAAAAGCTTTTTTGATCATGCCTTTCATCATCGAAGCCACACCTTCTACCGACTTTAAAAATACATTTCCAGCAAAACCTCCGGTAACGATTACATCGCATTCGCCGTTTAAAGCATCTCGTCCTTCGATATTTCCTACAAAGCCTTCGAAATTCATCTCTTTAAGCATTTTGTGTGCTTCTTTAACCTCAGGGCTTCCTTTTTCATCTTCAGCACCATTGCTCAATAAATAAATTTTCGGTTTTTCCACTTTCATCACTTTATTTGAATATATGCGGCCCATTTTAGCAAACTGTACTAATTGTTCCGGAGTATTTTCATTACTTGCACCAATATCTAATACCACAACTTTCTTTCCTTTAATTGCAGTTGGAAATGGTGAAATCAAGGCTGCTCTATCGACACCTTCAACTAATTTTAATTTAACAGTTGCTGCCGAAAGAAAACCACCGGTTGATCCGGCGGAAACAACGCCATCATAACCATTTTCTTTCATTAAATCCAAAGCGATCATCATCGATGATTTGCGCATTCTCATAACTTCAAGCGCGCCGCTTTCCATCGGTACCACATCACGAGCATCAACTGTTTCAACATTATTTACTGATTGAAGCTCTTCAAGTTCTTCCATTTTTCCAACAGCAATAATTTTCACATTGCTATGCTTAGTTAAAAACAATTTAATACCGGCAACTGTTACTTTTGATCCTCCGTCAGATCCCATGCAGTCAACTACTAAAGTGTACATAAAAACACCCCTTTCATTGGCATTATACCACTAATTGGCTAATTATTGAAAGCCGATAACCACACTTTAACAATTATCTAAATTATTCAAATAATGTCAATTTAGTTTCTTTAATCCTTCTTCTTTTAGCGATACCTTCAATATAATCACAATCTGCTTTTGAAGAAGACTCCAAGATTTCTTTTGCGTCCTTTAAAGCATAGTCAAACATACGATAATCCGAAATGAGATTCAAGCATGAAAAAGAAGGAAAACCACTTTGATTAACTCCAACAATATCGCCTGGTCCACGACTTTTCATATCAAATTCCGCGATATCGTAGCCATTTTCGGTACTTTCAAGAAATTTTAAACGCTCTAAGGCTTCTTCGTCATCATCGCTATTTTTTATTAATATACAAAATGCCGTTTCTCCGTCTCTTCCTACTCTTCCTCGCAATTGATGTAAAGTAGCAAGTCCAAAATTAGAAGCTCCGTAAATGATAATAGCTCCCGCGCTTGGAACATTGATTCCAAGTTCGATAACCGTCGTCGAAACTAAAAACTTTAGCTCTCCATCTTTAAATTGTTTTAAAACATCAACCTTTTCTTGAGCGGTTAATTTTCCATGCAAAAGTCCTACTTGATCTTTAAATCGTGAATGATAACTTTCGTAAATTTTTTCAACCGAATTATCGTCTTCTTCATTTTCCTTTATTTTAGGTGCCACAATAAAAATTCGTTTATCATGTCTTAAGCAATAATCTATCGTCTTCTTTAAGATTTCGTCATCTTTAGTGATTACTTTTGTTTTGACATCCCGTTTTTTAAATGGAAACATGGTAAGACTAGAAACATCCAAATCAGCATAAAGCGCCATTGAGAGGGTTCTAGGAATCGGTGTTGCACTCATCAATAATAAATCGCTTCCGTCGCCTTTGGAAGCTAACATATTTCTTTGGTTAACACCAAATTTATGCTGTTCATCAATGACTACTAAACCAAGGGACGGATAAACCACGTCCTTGCTGAAAAGCGCATGAGTTCCAACCGCCAAATCAATTTTGCCATTCTTAAGCAATTCATAATTATCCTTTTTTTCTTTTGGAGTCAAAGAACCGATGAAAAGCGCAATTCTCATTCCAAATGGTTCCAGAATTTTTTTTGCTTCTTCATATTGCTGTCTTGCCAAAGCGTCAGTTGGAACCATAAAAACCCCGATTTGATGTCGAAGATAGTTTCCATACAACGCACATAAAGCCACGATGGTTTTCCCGGTTCCTACATCGCCTTGTAATAGACGATACATTAATTTGGCTTCATTCATATCGAGAATAATTTCTTTAATAGCCTGCAATTGATCAAACGACAATTTAAATGATAATCGTTTTACAAAATCGTTGATTTTTTTAGGATCGATGAGATTAAATTTCCGATCTTTAAAAATCATGTTTTCTTTACGAACCATCAAATTATTAATACAATATTCTAAACATTCCTCATATTTTAACGTTCTTAGAGCACTTGAAATTTCTTCTTCGCTTTTCGGAAAATGAATTTGATTAATCGCATTTTCATGCGATAAAAGGCGATATTTTTTTTGAATCCGTAATGGAAGAATATTATCTATATGACCTTTCATCGCTTCCAATGAACGTTTTACTAAATTACAATATGTGGCACTTTTTATTTTATTCGACAAGTGATAAATAGGACGGAACCGATCGCTTTTTTCTATTTCACCCTTAATAATATTAATAACGCTTATCTCTTTTTTGCTTGCATTATAAGTGCCTGAAAATGTGAAAATATCTTGAAGATTTAATACCTTACTATAAAATGAACGATTGAAAATTTTAATCGCATAAAAATTATTACTATTACTCACAAAATAAAAAGTTATGATATCGATTTTAGGTGCTCTTACCAATTTAGGATTTGAAACTAAACGTCCGGATATAACTACTCTTTGATGATCTTCGAGGTTTTTTTCGTCGGTGCAAGCGAAATCTTCATAACGATACGGCAAATAATTAAGCACATCAAAAGTATCAAAAATACCAAGATTATTTAATTGTTCTTTAAATTCTTTTGAATGAGTTAAAAGTTCCATAAGTTATATGAAAAAAGGGATAACCTCCCTTTTATTCAACTCCTATTATATACGAATAGACTGGTTGATTTCCATGGCGTAAATCGATCTCGACATCTAAATATTTCTCTTGCAGATACTCTTGAAGTTTTTCTTCTTCTTCACTGTCGACATCACTACCAAGGATCAATGTGATAATTGAAGAACTCTCGTCAACCATCGAATCGATTAATCCTTCAGTCGTTTTTAACCGACTTTTTTCACAACAAACGATCTTTTTGCCTTGAATACCGATGAATTGATCTTTTTTAACATCAATGCCATCGATCGAGGTATCTTTAATCGCAAAGGTTACTTGACCTGATTTAATGGTCTTAAGAGCATTTGACATCTCTCTTTCATTTTCAATAGGATCGGTTTCCGGATTGAACATCATACAAGCCACTAAACCTTGAGGAATTGTCTTTGACGGAATCACAACAGCCTTGCAATCGTCTTGAATATCACACGCTTGCGAAGCCGCCATGACAATATTTGAATTATTTGGGAGAATGAATACATGCTCAGCATTGCATTTTTTAATTGCCTCTAAGAAATCTTCAGCCGATGGATTCATAGTTTGACCACCGGAAACAATAACATCCACACGCAATTCCTTAAACATTTCTTCAATACCATTACCGACAGCAACAGCAATAAGGGCATATTTTTTTCGTGAGCTTACCGATAAAGTTTCTTTAGTAAAAATGCTTTTATCTTCTTTAGTAATTTTTTCTAATTTGACTTGATCAAATTCACCATATTGTTGTGCGTAAGTCAAAATACTTCCGGGTGCCGTGGTATGAATATGTATTTTCACTAAATTTTCTTCTTTTTTAATATCTTTTAAATCGCCATGCGAGCCTATAACCGTATCAAAGCGTTTCTCAACAAAGATTTTTTTACCTTCTTCATGCGGATTGGTAGCTAACTTTAAAGCAACCTCTAAACAATATCCTTCTTCATCGTCAGTTACGTTCATTATCTTCGGTTGTGAAGAATCGCTAGTGACCGTAGCCATGCTTTTTTCGACAATATCACCTTTTAAAGCAACCATGAAACCATCTAAAATTTTAATTAATCCCGTTCCACCAGAATCGACTACCCCAACTTCTTTAAGTACTGGTAATAATTCTGGGGTTCTTAAAAGTGACGCATTGGCTTCCTTAATTAAAATTTCAAAGGCTTTTTCAATATTCATCGAAGAATCTACAGCATCCATCAAAGCATCACTAGATTCACGAATAACCGTTAAAATTGTACCTTCCACAGGTTTCATGACAGCACTGTAAGCAACTTTTCTTCCGGAAACAAAAGCTTCAGCTAATTCAACCGCATTGATTGAATCTTTTCCTTCTAATCCTTTAGCAAAGCCCCGGAAAATTTGCGACAAAATGACACCGGAGTTTCCCCTTGCACCCATTAACAAACCTTTTGAAAAGGCTTTAGCAATTTCATAGATTGAAGCATCATTACGATTTTGGACTTCTTTAGCACCTGATGACATCGTAAGATTCATATTAGTGCCCGTATCACCATCCGGAACTGGAAAAACATTAAGAGCATCTACCTCTGGATAACAATTGAACAAATTGTTAGCACCAGATATAATCATTCTTTTTAATGTTATACCATCGATTGTTTTCATTATTAATCCTCCGAGCCAGTATATTTTTCAACACCCTGGACATAAACATTAACAGCTTTAAACTTAATGGAAAAAGCTTTTTCTAAATCAAATTGAACTTTCTTTTGGACTTGAGAAACTATTTCAGTAATCCTTAGTCCGTAACCAATAACAATATAAATATCAACTTCGTAAGCGTCTTTCTTCTTGCGAGCAAGAACGCCTTTACGATAATTTTCTTTCTTTAACAATTCATTTATTTCTTCACGAATAGAGCGTTTTGAAGCCATACCAACAACACCATAACACTGCATCGCAGCATTACCGGCCACCGCGGCTATCGCATCTAATGTAATATTTATTGATCCGAATTTAGTTGTTTTATCGATATCCATAGAATACCTCCAAAAAAGTTTACAAGCGGACTATTTAACATTTTATCATAAAATCATCTTTTTTTATATATAAAAGTAGTTATAAACGAAATTACTGTGGATAAAGAATACTCCCATAAAAAAAAGCCCGGCAGCTAGCTATTCTGTCTCAAAGGAGAGATACCTTCGCCGCAACGGTGCTTAACTTCTGT
>CANQCZ010000033.1 GCA_947591215.1 uncultured Bacilli bacterium
ATCTTATTTTTAAATCTCCTTATTTTTAGCCCTTTTTGCTTATTTATTTGCCTTTTTACTGTCAAAGATGAGATTTTAAATTTTGAAGGCAAGATTTGCAATCAAATATATTTAAAGTGTCGGAAATATTAAAAAAAGTTCCCCATTTTGTAATGAGAAACCTTTAAATTTAGACATCGCGAATTGAAAGACTGATCTTTTTATTGGTACTATCGACGCTGATCACCTTGACGCGAACAATTTGACCGATATGGAGAACCTCTAAAGGATGCTTGATATAATGAGAAGCAATTTTAGAAATGTGAACTAAGCCGTCTTGATGGACACCGATGTCGATGAAGGCACCAAAATCCATGATATTTCTCACGGTTCCTTCAAGAATCATCCCCTCTTTAAGATCCTTGATGTCGATCACATCGTGCCTTAATATCGCTTTCTTGTTGAGATCACGCGGATCGCGACCGATTTTAGTCAATTCAGAAACGATATCTTTAAGCGTAGGAACTCCAATGTTCAATTTTGCGGCCAATTTTTCATAATCGGTGATACTTTCAAGCCGCTTTTTGCACTCCTCGGAATTTATCTCGTCTAGTGAAAGCTCCAATTCTTTCAATAATTCCAAGGCGATACTATACGATTCAGGATGCACGGCGGTATTATCTAAAGGATAATGTCCGCTGATACGTAAAAAGCCGGCGCATTGTTCAAAGGCCTTGTCACCGAGTTTTGGTACTTTTTTAAGTTCGTCGCGGGCTTTAAACGATCCATTATTTTCGCGATAGGCGACGATAGATTTAGCTAAACCGCTATTGATACCTGAAACATAGCTAAGGAGTGAAGGTGAAGCGTTATTCAAATCGACACCGACCATGTTGACGCAATCTTCAACCACGCCGCCTAAAGCCTCACCGAGATGTTTTTGATTCATGTCATGTTGATATTGACCAACCCCGATCGATTTCGGATCGATTTTAATTAGTTCCGCTAGTGGATCTTGAACGCGTCTTGCTAAAGAAACGGCACTTCTTAAGGATACGTCAAATTGTGGAAATTCCTCCGTTCCTAATTTTGAAGCACTATAGACGGAAGCACCGGCTTCATTGGTGATGATATAATCGCAATCAATTTCGTGATCGTCGATCATTTTCTTTAGAAAAGCTTCTGATTCACGGGAAGCGGTGCCGTTTCCAAGTGAAATCAAATCGACTTTATACTTTGTGACGATCTCTTTAATCACTTTTTTGGCCTCTTCGATTTTGTTTTGAGGTGGAGTCGGATAGATGACCCCAGTGTAAAGAACTTTTCCGTTTGCATCGACAATCGCTAATTTACAACCTGTTCGATAAGCCGGATCAAAACCTAAAACCACTTTGTTTTTAACCGGTGGTTCCAGTAACAATTCTTTTAAATTACTCTTAAAAGTCACAATCGAACGATTCTCGGCGATTTCGGTTAAGTCGTTTCGAATTTCATTGTCGATTGATGGTTTGATCAATCGCTTATACGCATCGCTTGCCGCTTCAAAAATGATCGTCTTAAATTGATTTTCACCCTTTAAAAGCTGATTTAAGATATAGTTAATGTTGTCATCGTCAGGTGTCGACAACGTCACTTTTAAAGCCTCGGCTTTTTCGCCACGATTGATCGCTAAAATGCGATGAGCGACGATTTTATTGATCGGTTCTTGATAATCTTGATACATCTCGAAAATCGGAGAATAATTTTTATCGTTTTTCTTAGTGCAGATTAGACCACATGAAAAATTCACGTTACGGATGTGTTTACGATATGACGCATTGTCGGAAATCATCTCGGCGATGATATCTTTAGCTCCATTTAAAGCTTCTTCAAATGAATTCACTTCCCGCTTAGGATCGATGAACTCATTAACATAATCATTCAATTTTTCATAGTGCTCTTGATTTAAAATAAAAGTCGCCAAAGGTTCTAATCCACGCGCCTTAGCGATTGAAGCGCGCGTCTTCTTTTTCGGTTTATAGGGACGATATAAATCCTCTAATTCACTCATTACTAATGTTTCATCGATGGCTTTAAAAAGTTGTTCATCGTTGATGTTCTGTTCAATAAGTGAATTTACAATCGATTTTTTCCGTTCCTCAAGGCCGACTAAATAACGATAACGTTCGTCAAATTGACGAAGTTTTTCATCGCTTAAAGAGCCGGTCATCTCTTTACGATACCGAGCGATAAAAGGAATCGTATTTCCTTCGTTAATCAAATTGATCACGGCTTCTACACGCGACGGCTTAATCTCAAGTTCCGTCGCTAAAACATTTATTAAATTCATCTTATTCTAAAGCCTCGAATTCATCGAATGTGAAAAAATAAGTGCTAGAAGAAGTGCTTAAACGCACTTTATATACCACATCGTATTTGGAAGCCGTAAAATTCAAAATAACCCCTTGATGTGCCGTTTCATTAGCGACTTTATCGATGTTTTGCGCTCCGTCGGTTCCGTATCCTAAAGACGGAAATTGCGTAGCTTCTTCATTTTCATCGACACTACTTGGCATCATGATCAACTTCACGTTTTCAAGCCGTTCGTTTTTATAAGAAACGACTAAAGAAATCAAATAGAAACCTTTGACTGACGATGAATTGGCATAAGTTCCTTCTACCAAAAACGGAAGAAGCAATTTTTGTGAGTCATAACTTTGCGGTGTGTTCTTTTTTAGTTCTAGAACATCATCTTGATATGTCGAAAATCCATTGCACGCGGTGCATAATATCCCGACAGAAAGAAGAGTCAGCGCTACTTTTTTCATTATTACCTCCTTACACGCGATAGATGACCATCGCCGTATATCGTGTCGGATCATCGTTTATCGTCGTATACTTGATGTCGATATACAAATGATCCTCCAATTTGCTAAGAAAAAAATTAATATTGTTTGTCAACTCGTCGATACTTGTCTCTTCGAATAATTCGACTTGAATCATGATATCACCTTTTTTGATTATAAGTATGATTCAAGCGAGATTTTGTCGATTTACTAGATGACGATGTTGACGATTTTATTTTTAATGACGATGATGCGTCGGATCGTTTGGCCTTCAAGCCGCTTTTTAATCGCCTCGCGAGCAAGAGCCGTCTGTTTGATCGTCTCTTCATCACTATCGCTACTAACTTGCATCACATCGCGAAGTTTTCCGTTGATTTGAATGGCGATTTCAATTTCGTCTTTAACTAACTTAGAAGGATCATAAGTCGGCCATGATTCAAAATCAATAATCGTCTGATGACCCAATAAAGAGTAGATTTCTTCACCAAGATGAGGCGCGATACAACTGAAAACCTTCACGAATCCTTCAAGATACGGACGATAAATCCGGTTTGCGCGATAAACCTCATTGATGAAGATCATCATTTGACTAATCGCCGTATTGAATTGCAGTTTTTCATAATCTTCAGTGACTTTTTTAATCGTGCTATGGTAGACATAGTCGAGGGTTCCGTCGTTTTCATCGGTAAATTTCATCAAAAAATTTTGATCGGTGAAAATTCGATAGACTCTTTCAAGGAAACGGCGCGCTCCGTCTAATCCGTTATTTGACCACGGAAGCGAGGCCTCAAGCGGTCCCATAAACATCTCATAAAGACGTAACGTATCAGCCCCATATTGTTCGACGATTTCGTTTGGATTGATGACGTTACCTCGCGATTTAGACATCTTTTCGCCGTTTTCACCGAGAATCATCCCTTGATGGAACAATTTTTTAAATGGTTCCTCACATGGGACAACCCCGATATCATAGAGAAATTTATGATAAAAACGGGCGTACAATAAGTGTAAAACGGCATGTTCGGCGCCACCGACATACAAATCGACCGGCAACCAATGCTTTAAAAGTTTTTCGTCCGCAAGAGCCTTATCGTTATGTGGGTCAATGTAACGGAGATAATACCAACAAGACCCAGCCCACTGTGGCATGGTGTTAGTTTCCCTTCGTCCTTTTTGACCATCGATAGTGACATTTAACCACTCGGTAGCATTAGCTAACGGCGATTCGCCGTTAGAAGAAGGTTTAAAGTTTTCAATTCGCGGCAAAAGCAAGGGAAGTTCGTCGCTAGGAACGGCCTTTAAACTTCCGTCTTCCATATGAATTATCGGAATCGGTTCGCCCCAATAACGTTGTCTTGAAAAAAGCCAATCCCGTAGCTTATAGTTGATTTTGCGTCTTCCGACTTTCAGTTCTTCTAGACGCTTGGTGATCGCTTCTTTAGCTTCTTTAATCATGAGACCATCGGCAAAAGACGAATTGCAATGGCGGCTATCGCCTTCAAAAGCTTCAGAAGTGATATCCCCTTCAAGCACCTGTATAAATGGTAAATGATATTTTTTAGCGAAAGCGTAGTCGCGTGAATCATGCGCGGGAACCGCCATCACCGCTCCGCTTCCGTAACTTGCAAGCACGTAATCGGCGATGTAGATCGGAACTTTTTTACCATTGATCGGATTAATGCAATAAGCGCCGGTAAAGACTCCGGTTTTATCTTTGTTGAGTTCCGTTCTTTCTAAATCGGATTTCGATTCGATCGCTTTTAGATACTCTTGTATCGCTTGTCGTTGTTCTGGAGTAACGATTTTAGAAACAAGGGGATGTTCAGGCGCTAACACGCAGTACGTGCAACCGAATAAAGTATCGACACGGGTGGTGAAAACCACAAAAGAATAGTCGCTGTCGACTACTTTAAAGTCGATTTCAACCCCTTCCGATTTTCCAATCCAATTGCGTTGCATCTCAATCGTCGAAGACGGCCAATCGATTTTATCAAGACCGCTCAACAATTTTTCAGCGTATTTTGTAATCAAAAGAACCCATTGTTTCATCGGTTTTCGAATCACCGGGTAACCGCCGCGTTCAGAACGGCCGTCAATCACCTCTTCATTGGCTAAGACCGTTCCTAGTTCCGGGCAATAATTGACCGGGATCTCTTTGATTTCGGCTAAACCATGTTTGTAAAGTTCAAGGAAAATCCATTGTGTCCACTTATAATATTCCGGATCGCAAGTGGCGATTTCCTTACTCCAATCGTAAGAAAAGCCTAGCATTTTGATTTGCATTCTGAAGTTATCGATATTCTTTTTGGTAAAACTTTCAGGATGATTACCGGTTTTTAAAGCATATTGTTCCGCCGGTAAACCAAACGCATCCCAACCCATCGGGTGCAAAACATTGTAACCTTGCATCCTTTTCATCCGACAGATAACGTCGGTCGCGGTATAACCTTCGGGATGTCCGACATGTAATCCGGCACCGGAAGGATACGGAAACATATCCAAAGCGTAAAATTTGGGTTTCGACATATCGTGAACGTCACAATAATAAGTTTTGTTTTTCTCCCAATAATCTTGCCATTTCTTTTCGATTTTGATGTGATCGTAAGCCATGTATCATCGCCTCCAAAAAATAAAAAAGGTAGTCCTAAGGACGCTTATGCGCGGTACCACCTTAGTTCGAATCACTTTGATTCGCCCTCTTAGTTTGCCTTAATGCGGCATACAAGCAATGTGATGGAGTGAGTTCATCGTTTTCTTCTTAATGGTTTGCACCATCCACCATCTCTCTTCAACAAAAAAGACGATTACTATTTCCTTGCTATTAGAATTATAGTAAATTCGTCTTTTTAAAGTCAATCTTTAATACTCGATAGTCATATTTTATAAACGATAATCGCTTTACTAATATTTTTATCTTATGTGTTTAAAACATTTGGTTATATTTTTTTAATAATTAATTTAATGTAGGTACTCCGTTATCATAATGCCATTCATTACCCCAGTAAACTGGTCTATCAGTAGGATTCCAATAATCATTCCACTCACTTGGTTTTGATGATGCTTCACAATAGATGGTTAGGGAATAACAATATTCGAACGCATAAGCTCCTATACTTGTAACACTATATGGAATGGTGATATTTGTTAAGGTACTACAATCAGAGAATGCAGCATATCCTATACTTGTGACACTACTTGGAATAGTGATTGTTTTAATAAAATCGCAATTAGAAAATGCAAACGATCCAATCTTTTCTATTCCTTCTAAGATAATATTTTCTTCTTGAAATAACTTTCCATTTATAAATAGTTTTTTTATTGATAAAAGATTTGTAATAGTACTACCAAAATCAATACTTGCCCATTCCGAAATTGTTCCTTCATAGTCTACTCTTTGCAAGGAGGAAAGACAACCATAAAAAGCTTCAAATCCTATGCTTTTGACACTACTTGGAATAGTGATTGTCTTAATAAAATCGCAACCTGCAAATGCAAATGATCCAATCTCTTCTATTCCATCTAAGACAATATTTTCTTCTTGAAATAACTTTCCATCGATATATAGTTTTTTCATTGATAATGGATTAGAAAAACGAGGATAATCAACAAGATCACTAAAATCAATACTTGCCCATTGAGAAATCGTTCCTTCATAGTTTACTCGTTCTAAGGAACTACATCCGTCGAATGCAAAACTTCCAATACTTGTGACACCACTTGGAATGGTAATCATTGTTAAGGAACTACATTCATAGAATGCATATTCAGGTATACTTGTTCCTCCTAATATAGTTATGGTTTTTAATGATTCTGGAACATAGCTAGAATT
The DNA here is from genome assembly GCA_947591215.1 of uncultured Bacilli bacterium. GTDB lineage: Bacteria > Bacillota_I > Bacilli_A > RFN20 > CAG-449 > CANQAG01. The sequence goes on from CANQCZ010000033.1 coordinate 6,634, forward strand.
ATCTCGATATTCGGTTGCACCAAAATAATATCCTAAATATGTATCTATAAATGGTAAAGTTAAATTTTTTAATGAACTACATCTGTCGAATGCAAAACTTCCAATACTTGTGACACCACTTGGAATGGTAATCATTGTTAAGGAACTACATTCATAGAATGCATATTCAGGTATACTTGTTCCTCCTAATATAGTTATGGTTTTTAATGATTCTGGAACATAGCTAGAATTATCTCGATATTCGGTTGCACCAAAATAATATCCTAAATATGTATCTATAAATGGTAAAGTTAAGTTTTTTAAAAAATAACAGCCAAATAGTGCGCCTTTTTCAATTCCTATAATTGGTTTTTCATTATACATCGAAGAAATATAAATATTTTCAACATTATAATTGGTTACACCTACTACTTTATAGCCATCATCCACTGATTCAAACCGTAGGCAATCCGAGTTATAAGAAACTGCAGTGTCATTTTCACTTTTATTGCTATTTTGATTATCGCTATTAGCACAACCAAATAAACTAACAAAAATAAGCGTACTAACAATTAATTTTAATTTTTTCATTCCTTTTTACTCCTAACTTTTTTATGTCTAGTTTATTATAACATAAATGATTTTTTATGGAGCATATATATTTAAACAATGCAGAGTCAGAATTTAAAAATAATAATTTTAATTAAAGGAGCAAAGTGGTGATTAGTTCATAACTTTAAATTACGCACAAAAAGTAAATTTACTTCATTTTTTAAACACTTTAATATATATTTTATCTATATTAAACTTATTGCGTTTTTTTCAAATTTCAAAGATAAAATTTATAGTAAATTCGTCTTTTTAAAGTCAATCTTTAATACTCGATAGTCATATTTTATAAACAATAATCGCTATTTTTATCATATTAATGCGAAATTTTAATCGTTTAAAATGATAAAAATAATGCATCAGCAATATTTAATATTCATAATAATCAACTATCCAAAGTGTAAATAATAACTACATATTTTTAAGTTCTTTTAGTCTTTCTTTAGCTCCTTCATCATCTTGATTGGCTGCTTTCTCATACCAATAGATAGCTTTTTCATAATTTTTAGGTACTCCTTTTCCCTCATAGTAGCAACCGGCTAAATGGCTTTGTGCGCTTGCATGGTCTTGAATAGCCGCTTTTTCATACCAATACACAGCTTTTTCATAATCTTGAATAACTCCATTACCCGTTTCATAGCAATAGCCTATATTATTTTGTGCGGTTGCATAACCTTGATTAGCAGCTTTCTCATACCAATACACGGCTTTTTCATAATCTTTGGAAACTCCATAACCATAATAGTAACAATTGCCTAAGTTAAATTGCTTAAAAACACTATCGGGTTGTGATTGAATATAATCGTATAAATCATCTTTTTTACTTTCTTCTAATTCGATGTTGCTAAAAATATAGCCTTCTTGCAATTTTTGATAGAATTCTTCAACGGATTTAACGACTATTTTGCTGTAATTATATTGCATCTTAGTTTTGCTCCTTTATTTTTTAATATTATCTCATAGTTTTATTTTGTGTTTATCAACTATATATTAACTTTTATAATTATCGATTTGCATTAATTTTTAATACTCGATTGTCACATTTTTTAAACGATATTGCACTTCCTTAATAATATCTCCGGTTTTTTCGCGATATGTTAAAGATAAACGAACGTGATGGTCACTGTCATAAGGAATTACAAAAATTCCGAATTTATCGAGCAATATCGTAGCAAATTCCGTGGCGTTTTTAATTGATTTGCCATTGAAATTTTTTGGAATTTTGACGTAAATGTAAAAAGTCGCATCACTATCGAGATAGATAAAGCCCAGTTGTTTTAAAAGTGAAGTGAGCATCTTTCTTCGATATGCATAATAGCTTTGATTGTCACGCAGAAACGCTAGATCTTCAAGCGCTTCTTTTCCGGCGAGTAGCAGTGGTAAAAATGTTCCGGAATCGACCTGTTCTTTAAGACTTCGATATGCTTGTATTAAACTCGCGTTTCCAAGAATAAAACCTAGACGCACTCCCGTCATATTATGACTTTTCGACAAAGTAAATAATTCGATAGCGTAATTATCAAAAGGAATACATTCAAATAACGACGGAATTTTGGCATTCGTAACGTCAAGATAAGCCGCATCGTTAATCAAAACGATGTGATATTTTTTACAGATTTGTCCGATTTTTTGATATTCGAAGCTATCGAGTGCTCTAGAACTAGGATTATTAGGATAATTGATAAGAATGATCTTCGCGCGTTTTAAGATCTCTTCTTCGATATCGTCGATTTTAAAGCAATAATCGTTACTTTCATTGAGCACATATGAATAAACTTCGCCCCCACGCCTTTTGACGGCATTTTCAAAAACGTTATATCCGGGAGTGGTCACGATCACCAAATTCCCTTCGCTTACAAAAAGTTCGCTTAACAACACTAACGCACTTTTAGTGCCTAAACTGGGAGCGAGATTTTCACTTTTGATATCAAGGTTATGCGTTTCCTTTAAATAATGCTTTGCTGCTTCTAAAAAGCCGTAGTCATCGTTATCGGTATAATGATATAAGGTTGGATTAGCGACACTTTCTTGAAGTATCTTAATACTTTTTGAAGGAATACGATGATTCGATTCGCCGATTCCAAAGTCAAGTAACGAGAGATTGCCGCGATATTCTTTTTTTAAGTGCATATATTCCGTAAAACGATTTTTGATCGTCGCTTGATTCTTGTAAAGATATTTATTTAAATAGTTCATCGTTTAGCGCTCCTTGATAGATAAATTGAACCGCACCGCCTAAATAAATTAATCCGTCACTTTCATAAAGCGTTAGATCTCCGTAAGGATTTTTAATGGTCACCTGATCATCGATTAAATCGCGATTCCGCAAAAAGAAATAAGCCGCGACTGACGCACTTCCACAACTTTTTGTAAGTCCTACTCCCCGTTCATTGGTTACGATATCGAAATGATGGCGGTCGACGACTTTAATGAGACTATGATTGTATATTTCATCGTGTTTAAGATCCGCTAAATCCAAATCCTCACTAATTTTTAGATGATGAAGATTGCCATTATTGACGATGCCACTTTCATTATCGCTTTCAACGATTTCCGGTTTCTTAAATGAAACAAAATATTTATTGTCTTTTTTCAATAATTGGTGAGTACCGTCAAGGGCTTTAATTGTCGTTTCATTTTGCGAGTATAAAAGGATTTTAGCGGCAATTCTTAACCCATTTCCGCAAGTGAGAGCTTCGCTACCATCACGATTGAAAATGCGAAAAAGATACGTGTTTCCGATCTTTAAAATATAGATAATACCATCACCGCCGACGATCTCTTTTTGACATAGATAAGCGATCGCCTTACGATTTCCGTATATTTCATTCAATTTATTGAAGACGATAAAATGATTGAACGAAGCTTGATATTTATAAAATGGTATCATTTGATGTTTTCACCTTGCACCAATAAATCGAAGATATATAGCGCATTGGAAGCCGCACCGACTAATAGATTATCACTGCTGGCAAAAAAGGTTAAAGCATATGGACAATCTAAATCGCGACGTAATCTCGAGACGAAGACATCTTCACTGCCTACCGCATCTAAGGGACAACAATATTCATCTTGATATTTGATTCCTTCGCTATTTTTTAACGCCTCCAAAGCTTTAGTTAAATCGACTTCGCGTTCAAAAGTGACGTGTATTACGGAAGAATGTCCGTTAGTGAGCGGAACTCTAACGGCCGTGATCGACGATTCAAGTTCTGGATCGTGAAAGATCTTTTTCAATTCATGACGAATTTTATATTCTTCACTGGTGTAACCGTCATTTTCTAAGGTTCCGATTAATGGCAAAATGTTATTGCATAAAGGACGTTTTTTAATGCTATCATCCGGGAAAAAACCACTTGTAAAATCCGGCGATGCTTGCTCTTTTAAAAAGCCATCGAGCGCTTTTTTTCCCATGCCCGAGGCCGCTTGATATGTCGCAACGATCACTTTTTCCATTTTAAAAAGATCATGCAAAGGTTTTAAAACTCTGGCGACCATAATCGTGACACAGTTAGGATTGCAATAGAGTGCGCCTTTTTCAAAGCGATCTTCGTCATTGACGTGCATCGCAATCAATTTGCTTTCTTGATTTAAGCGAAAGATCGAGGAATTGTCGATCACCGTGGCCCCTAATTCCATAAAACGCGCGGCATATTTAAGACTTATAAGATCGCCCCCTGAAAAAAACGCAAAATCGTGGGAGGTGATGTTTTCAAACTTCATCTCTTTAACTTGATATTCATCGCTTTTTAAACTCTCGACACCATCTTTAGAAGCGTAAATGGTGATTCTTTCAATAACGGAACTCCGTTTTTTTAATAATTTTAAAATGTGCTGTAACACTAAACTGCGACCACCGACTAACGCCACATCATATTTCTTGCTCATATTTATACCTCATCTAAAAAGTATTCAAAATCTGCTTTTTATATGATTAGCACATGGGATAACTTCGGCATAAGATAGTTTGGAGGAACCATGAAACGAATTCTTTGTTGTCCGCGAATCGAACAAAATAAAATATTTTGCAATGCTCGTTACATTGAATTTTTCAAAGAATGTCAATGTATCTTGATGATGCCCTTGATGAGCAAAACCAGTGAGCTTAAAAAGCAACTTGATGAATACGACGCTTTGTTATTGCCTGGAGGTGGCGATTTAGACCCGTCGCTATATGGTGTAGATGATACAAATATCGTTTTTGATCGAAGCCTTGACGATTATGAAATGCGTCTTATCGATCTTTTCCTTGAAGCGCAGAAGCCGATTATTGGAATTTGTCGTGGACTACAAACCTTGAATGTTTACTTTAATGGCACTTTGAAAAGTCATATCGAAGGACATTTAAATACCTACCATCAGGTAATAAGTTTAGATTCCTCATTAAATTTTTTAAATAATCAAAAAATAAATTCCTATCATCATCAAAGCATAAAAAAAATTGCTCCGAATCTAATCTCCACTCTCATCAGTGACGATCACGAAATCGAAGCAATCAAGCATCGCTATTTAAAAGTTTATGGTTTCCAGTTTCATCCCGAGATGTTAGAAGGAAAATTACGCCTTAAATTTATCAAGTATCTCCGTTCTGTAATTAAGTAACAAACGATAAAGTTCAAGATATTTATTCGCGGAAATCTTCCAATCAAAACGCGCTTTTAAGGCATTTTTAGAAAGTTTTTTAAATAAAGTTCTATTTTTATAGAGGTTAAAAGCCATACCTATCGCCGATTCAAAAGCCGATAACGAATAATGATAGATATAAAGTCCGTTGGCCGTATCGGGATTTAATCCGGTGTAACCGATGACGGTATCCGCTAAACCGCCGACGGGACGAACAATCGGTAAGGCTCCGTAGCGCAAGGCGATGAGTTGCCCGATACCGCATGGTTCAAATAACGAAGGCATCAAGAAAAAGTCACTCGCCGCATAGATAAGATGGGCTTCATCTTCATCAAAACCGATGTGGACATAGAGGTGTTCTGGATGTTCGTGATAAAGGAACGACAATTGATTTTCCAAATTGTATTCCCCGGTTCCAAGGACGATGACATTGGCCCCGGTTTTAACGAGGGTCGGGATGACATCGTTGACCAATTCGATGCCTTTTTGAAAAGTCAAACGCGTAACGATTGCAAATAACGGTCTTTCTTCATCCTTTAACCCGAATTTTTTGATTATTTCCGCTTTGGCGCGTTTTTTGCCAAGTGCAAAATCGCCAAGTCCATAATTTAAGGGCAAGAGGTGATCGCTTTTGGGATTGTAATACTTATAATCGATGCCATTTAAAATGCCGACGATATCCTTTTCGCGCATTTTAAGAATCGGCTGCAATCCATAATCGTATTTGCCGTTCAAGATTTCTTTCGCGTAATTTAAGGAGACCGTCGTAATTTTGTCGCAAGTCACTAACGCCGCTTTCATGAAGTTTACTTCCCCATTGAAACGAACGACGCCGCTATCGAAATAATAGTCGTCGAGATTTAAATAATCTCCGAGTTTCTCTTTAGCGCAAATTCCTTGATAGGCGATATTGTGAATGGTGAAAACGTATTTGAATTTCTTTTTTCGCACTTCATAATCGCGCATCACCAAAGGCAACATTCCCCCGTGCCAATCGTGAATGTGAATGACGTCAAAATGAAGGTTCTTATTGATAATCAAACCCTTGATTGCCATCGTAAAAAACGAGAAACGTTCGATATCGTCATCGTAACCATATAACTTATCGCGCATAAAATACGACTCTTGATCGATAAATAGGTACGTGATTCTTTTGTACTCTAAGCGATAAACGTCGC
>CANQCZ010000034.1 GCA_947591215.1 uncultured Bacilli bacterium
TTTAAGATATTTATATCTGTTAAAGATTTACAGCCATAGAAAGCATTATCGGGTATCTTTGATTCGCCGGTGATTTCCACTTCCTTTAATGTTTCAGGTACACATTGCGAATTTAAATTATAACTAGCCGCTCCAAAATAAGAACCTAGGAAAGTATTTAAATATGGTAAAGTTAAATTATTCAACGATACACATCCTTCAAAGATTCCATTACCAATGCTTTGAACACCTTCTGAAATTATTGCAACACCTAATGATTTACAATTATAAAACGCATTATTTCCAATGCTATTTACACCTTTTTTTATCTGTATCGACTTAATAAAATCACAACCGGCAAATGCATAAGATCCGATTTTATCGATATTTTCTAAGACAAGATTTGATTCATCGAACACCGTTCCATTTAAATATAATTTAACCTTGTTATTTTTAAGCGGATTAGCATCACTATTTTCAAAGTTGATAGTAACCCATTCTGCTAGAGATCCTTGATAATCTATACGAGTTAATGCACTGCAATTAAAAAAAGCATCTTTTCCAATACTTTCGACACTACTTGGGATAGCAATACTTTTTAACTTATCACAATTAGTAAAAGCGCCTTCTTCAATTCGTGTAATGTTACTATTTTCTTCAAAAGTTATATTGACTACATGGTTATTAAAAATATCCGAAATTTTAAAGGAACTATCGATTGATGTGACTGGTTTACCTTGATATTCACTAGGAATTTTGACTTCAACTTCACCACCAAATAAATTTAAATCAATCGACGCTACTTCATACTCTTCACCATTTTCATTTAATTGCATAACATATTGATCATGGACAATCTTTTTACTTATTGGTGAATTGGGATTTATATATGCGACAGCACCGGTTGTGGTAATAATTAAAGAAACAAAAAAAAGAAGAAGCGGATACCTTTTTTTCTTTTGTTTTAATTTGGCAATGGTTAAACAGCCTAATGCTAAAGCAAAAATTAACCAAAACAAAATAAAACTAAGATAAATTACATTGATTGCTTTTTTATCTTGCGGTATAAAATTCACCGACGATAAACCCGTCAGCAATAAATTATTCCATAACTTGTAGAAAAAAGGAATAATAGGAGAAGTGATGATCGTAGCAATTATCCCAAGAAAAAGCATCAACAACATGATAGTTATAGTATTGAAAACTCGATTAGTTCCAAAAGCCTTCTTTTTATTTATTTTAAGATTGATAGATTCAGGCTTAAAAGTTACTTTATTTTCATCACAATTATAAAATGCCCGATTTTCAATTTTTAATTTATTAGCTTCTTCAATTTTTACCACTCTTAGATAATCACACGAAGCAAAACTATAGCGCCCGATATTAACAACCTCAGAATAGATTGTGATATTATCTAAATTTCTTATTTCATAAAAGGCATATCTTGGAATTTTTTTCCCATTTGTAATTGTCAATGAAGTCAATGATTTAGGCACATAATTATAGTTATCTTTATAACTAGTACCACCAAAATAATACCCTAAATAAGTATCGATATAAGGCAAAGTTAACTTTTTTAATGACGCACACTTTATAAATGCCGATTCTCCGATATTCTTGACACTGCTTGGAATTATAATTGATTCGATAAAATCGCAATTGGCAAAAGCATATTGTCCGATCTTATCTATTCCTTCTAAGACGATATTTTCTTCTTGAAACAGTTTTCCATTTATATATAACTTCTTCATTGATAATGGATTAGACGAACTATTTTTAAAATCGATGCTACTCCATTGAGAGATCGTTCCATTATAAATAACCTTCTTACATTGTGATAAAGTAGTTTCAATGCTTTTGACACTATTCGGAATTGTAAGCGATTCACAATTAAAAGAAACAGAATCTTCGATAATAGTAACATTGTTAGGAATTATAACGTTATTCGCTTTACCGACATATTTTTTTAGTTTTCGCTTTTCTATAATGAAACCTTTGATATCTTGCTGTTGTCCATTGAAATCATCGCTTTCCGAGCTTGCGTTTAAATCCCATTTCACAATCTTATTAATAATTTTTTGATATTGTGGTCCTTGACTTCCATCTATCCATTCTAAACCAGCAAAATATTGTTTAAAAAATTCTGTTCGTCCTTCCCCTTTGCTACTTTCATCAAGAATATATTCTATTCGTTGTTTATTATGTTCAGCAGCATATTTTATTTCCCGTTTTACATCATCACTACGCATGGATTTTTCAGAAGTAACTACCAAAAAATATTCGCAATTATCAATTGCATCGTCGATGTTTTTATAATAGTCTATTGTATCTTCTGTATGTGGTATATTTCTTTCCGATATCCAACATTTATTAAAACCATATTCTTTCTCTAAAGCTATTAATATTTCATCGACCTTTTCTTTATCTTGTGATTTATGGCAGATGAAAACTTTTCTTTTAATATTGCTCCATAAATCATCTTTGTTTACATAATTTTTGTATGATTTATTTAGTAAACCATTATATTTACTAAGGATTCCCCTATTTTGCAACAATTTAAATATTGTTTCTTTGGTATCAATATCCACATGGCTAACCATGAAAGTCACAATTGATTGTTCATCATACGCATCGATATCTACATCGCCTAAAGATTTAATAAATCCTATATATTCACTTTGTCCTGAATATTTTTTTCTCTTACAAAATTTATAAAAATAATTGGCCACGATATCATTTGGATCTAATTTTAATAAATCCTCACATAAGTTAATAACTTGATTATTGCTAAAATTATCTTTTTCAACTTCTCTTAATAATAATTGACGTAAATTACCTTTTTCAGTTTCCTCATGACTTAGTAATTTAGCTTCTAGTCTTTTATCAAAATTTTCTAATTGTGATTCGACGATATCTTTAAATTCATAATATTGTCCATCATCACGATAATGCGTATGACATACATCACAGACATATAATTCTTCTTCTCGATGAACTTTATTACTCCCACAGTTAGGACATTTGATTATTTCAATTTTCTCCATAATACCTCCTTTCATGATTCTTTGTACGTTCAAACAAAATATTGACTAAATCGGGTTGTTACAAGATAACATCCCAAAAGATTTAGCCAATAAAAATTAAAGTTTTCCCATTATTTTTTTCTTATATTCTTCCCAATCTTCATCGGTACTAGGATTTAATAAATTAGCGTCATTGTCAATTTTTTCTTGTTGCGCATCTTCACGTGAAGCGATGCCTCTACTAACTGCATTTTGAAAACCATTTTTAGCTTTAAGCGTCTGTGAATAATAATTTTCCAATCGTTTTGTTAAGGCATCCTTGTGTTCGGAGTTGATTAATCCGAGTTTTTCTAACGAATCCAACTTATGATCTAATCGTTCATAAACATCTTTAGTCATAATGTCATTGATTTCAAGTTCCGTTTCAAATTGTTTTGAAATCTTAACAAAGCAGTCGATAGCTTCAATTTCATCACGAATTCTTTCACGTTGATCGCGACTTTTATGAATGTTAGCTTCGTGGATACTAATCTCGTTTTTAATTTCTAAAAGTCGTCTTTGATTGTGTTGAGAATTAGCCGAATCACCTTCCTCTAAAAGATCTTGGATTCTTTGATTTTCTACATTTATATCCCTATCATAACTATAGAGTTGATCTTCCAATTTCTTTTTTTTCGAATAATAATCGTATATTTCCGAATTCAATAGTTGCGAATCACCCCTAATAAAATCATAAATCAACTGATCTATTCGATCGATAAAAGCACTGACGCCATATAGGCTTTCACTGCAAATAATAATATCAAGATTATTTAATTCACCTTGAATAATCTTTATGATTTGATCGCAATTATTTTCATTTTTTATATTTCCGCCGATTGAGCGCAATCTTGTCGAACACCGCATCAATTGCTCTTTTTGCGTCGGGGTCAATCTTGTCGGTTTATTAATTTCAACTTCAATTTGACGCGCTAATTGATCGGCTTTATCTCTAAAAATAACCTTAGTTTTTGTAGATATGAAGGTAGGCTTCGCATTATCTTCTATTTTTTTTCTAGTTTTATTTCTATTTATTAGTAAACCCATAATTAATCGCTCCTTTTTTTATTAATCAAGTGGATGTCCGCAGTGACTGCAAAATTTTCCTGTTGTTTTTGTAATTCGATGGCAAGTAGGACATTCGCGCTGCGCTTTAAGCTTTTCGATTTCAAATTCCCGTTCTTCCTTAAGATCTTCTTTCTTCCCTTTACGAGTTTTACCTTCTAATTCCCCAAACGCTATATCATCTTGAAGTTTTTCCGTCTTTTCAAGAAACTGTTGTGATTTTTCAAGCAAAGAACATTCAAAATCTACAGTTACCACTTCTAAACCATTAAGTTTATTATCAGTAGCTAATTTGATTTTAAGATCATTTATCACGTGCATTCTTAAAGCTTTTTTAGAACCTTCGAAGTTAATATAGCAAACATCATTTTCTTTAACATATTCGTTAATCGAATCTGCAATCAATTCATTAAAGACCCCACCACTTCTGAAATATGCCTGGATTTCTTCTTGACTTTTAGCGATACTTCCACTTCTAATAAAATTTATAAAATCTTCTCGATAAGGCAAAATTTTAAATGAAACTCCCATACCCGAATTAGCATTACCATGAATGCCAAGGCGAACCGGACGTTTCATATTTTCCTCATTACTATATGGAAGTTCGATATTCAATCCAAACGAAAATTTGAAGAAATCATTACGAGGATTGTTATCGATTATTATCAAATCATCTGAATCACGAATAATGTCTATACTAGTATTTATTCGATCATCCACGGTTAGTCTTGGTACATCTCTATAAATAATGATGTCGCTATCAGCGGTGATTTGAAGACCAGCTTTAGGAAAGTTCTTTTTATTAAAGCGGAGATGATACATAAAGTTTTGTTCAGATTCCAAAACGGCTAATTCAGTAGGTATATCTATAGTTATTACTCCTTGACTAGATCGTTTAATAGTATAATTTTTTGGTGTTTGTTTAAAAAACATTTTCCTTCCCCCTCATATTAACTTTGTTTAATAATTGTTTTATTGCTTCAGAAGTTACACAAAAACTCATCCCTTCAATCGTTTTAAAAATCGGTAATGGAGTTCTCGATTCTCCGTTTAATACTTCAGTATCTAAATTGAGGGCCTTTTTAGTAAAAGTTGTAATTCCGATTACTTCACATTGTTCGTTGCATAAAGGGCCACCTGAATTACCATGATTAATCGGAAGGTTGGTCTGAATCACTTCATTGAAAGTACTATCTTTACGACTCGGTGAAGAAATGACACCTTCTAAATACGAAAAGTCAAAATCAAGCGGACAACCGATTGTAAAAACTTTATCGGCTCGTTTTACTTTTAAAGAATCTCCTAATTTTAAGCGATAAGTATAATCATCAAAATTGATAGCCTTTAAAATTGCCACATCTTCTGCGGCATTATAATCCAACAATCGTAACTGAATAACATCTTTACGAATAGATTTATCAAACGATGCCAAAATGTTTTTGGCGACTACAACTTTTTGATTTTTAGCTGATTGAGTAACCACATGCGCATTAGTGACAATATAATCTCCTTCAATAACAAATCCAGTACCAGATCCAGTAAAGCCATTAAAATCAGCATTAAGTTTTACGATAGCTTCAATGACACGCTCTTTTTCTTTTACGTTCTTTTCGTTTTTTTCATTTTCATCATCTAAAATTTTCATTGTCTTTTCAACAAGTGGTTCTCGATGATATTCTTCACCGCAACAAGGACATATCTTTATGTTGTCATCGAGAATTTTTTCACCACAATTAGTACATCTCCACATCTTTAAATCCTCCTAGTGCCTTGCAACTATGTTAACTTCTATTTAATGTTTTACAACAATCGAAAGGTTAATTGGTCAATTGAGATTTCACCATTTAACTGTTTTTTTGATTTATATTAACATTGTCTTTCAACGTGAAGAACTTCCTAAAGGATTTAAATTTAAGGCATTTAAAAGTTCATTAACAGCCATGATGTCATCCAATAATGAATTACCAAAAGTGCCATATAAATTGTTAATCACAAAAAACTCTACAACCCCCTCATCTTTTTGATTAATCTGAGTATATCCACAAACTTCGAACAATTTAATCATATCTTCATGATTTAATCGATAACCGATAGTTAAGGCCAATAAAGTGCGTCTATTTGGAGCGGTCTTAGTCTTACCATTAACTAAACTCCAATAAGATTCCCTACTAATCATTGCGCGTTTATAAACATTAGAAGGAGTGATATTATATTTTTTTTCAAAACTCATCATCAGCTTAGATAAGTCAATCGAAAATCTTCGATTCCGATTTTTTAAATATTCTTCAATTGCTTTTTGATTATCAATGTTCGCACACGTATTATTTTCAATAGGAATTTCAACCAAATTATCAAAAGAAGACAACGAACCAAATCGTTCATTTAAGAAAATTTTTAACTCTTCAAGAATTTCTTTCTTCATACTATCCAAAATACAACTTTTTTGAAAGGAGTAAATTATGAATACAATCAATGAAAACTACATTAAAGAAATGATGCATTTGTTACTACGATGGGATAGTTATTCCTATCAATCGATTCAAGATAGTATCGATACTATTTTAAAAATCCACAATATGAATGATATTTCCCAAATGGGTAAATTATCGTACTATTTTGTCCTCTACACTGAAACACATAATAACGAAAAAATAAGAAATATTCTCAATTCCAATACCCAATTAAAAGATGCGAGTAACCTTGTTCACGATTACATCAAAAAGCACACATTTTAACTCTTTCGCCTAAGTTTGTAATTCCTTTCTCTATAATTATGTTATTATTTTTTACAATTTTTTACAATCCCTTAAATATAATAAAGAAAAAAAGTCCATATTATCTAATTTTTTTACATTTTTTTAATCCAATTTTGGATTATTATTTTTATAAAAAATAGGTCAATAATGAACTTTTTTTATCATTGAAAGATCTTTTATGTCATGAAATTTTATATATGATCATAGCTTTTAAAAAACAATAAAATCAACGGAGCATAAAATCTTTTTATTTGATTCATTTTATAATAATTAATTATTTTTAAATAAAGTAATTATTTTTATGATTGAACCATTAAATTAATTTTACTTATTTAAAATCGTTATTGCTTTCACTGTAATGCTATTTATTACTCCAATAAACTGGTCTATTATTAGAATTCCAATTTTCGTCCCATCCACTTGGTTTTGAAGATACTTCACAATAGATGGTTAAGAAATCACACAATGAGAATGCATCATATCCTATACTTGTAACACTACTTGGAATCGTAATTGTGGTTAAGGAAATACATCCTGAGAATGCATTATTTCCAATAATTGTGACACTACTTGGAATGGTGATACTTGTTAAGAAACTACAGCCAGAGAATGCAGAGTCTCCGATACTTTCTAATTTACTATTTGGTTCAAAAATGACACTTTGTAATTGATTGCAATTATTTAATGCCCCTTCTCCTATACTTGTGACACTACTTGGAATTGTAATAGTGGTTAAGGATCTACAATAATCGAATGCATATCCCCCTATACTTTCTAATTTGCTATTTGGTTCAAAAGTTACACTTTGTAATTGATCACAAAGATAGAATGCATATTCCTCTATACTTGTAACACTATTTGGAATCGTGATGTTTGTTAAATAATAACAATTAGAGAATGCATATTCTGCTATATTTGTGACCCTAGATGTTTTTCCATTAATTTCTATTGTAGTCGGTATTTCTACATATGCTGATGTTCCTACATATCTTGTTACTACTGCTTTTTCATTGACAATCACATATTGGATACCATCTTTTTCAATAAAATTATTTTCATTAATGCCCCAGTAAACTGGTCTATTGTCATAATTCCAACTACTATCCCATCCGCTTGGTGTTGATGATACCTCACAATAAATGGTTAATGAATCGCAATAAATGAATGCGTCTTCACCAATATTAGTAACACTGCTTGGAATGGTGATACTTGTTAAGAAATTACAACGATAAAATGTATTTTTCCCAATACTTGTGACACCATCTTTAATAGTGACCGTTTTAATAAAATAATAATTGAAAAATGCATAGTTTCCTATTTTATCTATTCCATCTAATATAATATTCTCTTGTAATACATCGTTTATATATAACTTAGTTGTACCATTTGATAAAGGATTGGAAGACGAACTATCAAAATCAATACTGGCCCATTGAGAAATTGTTCCTCCATAATTTACTCGTTCTAAGGAACTACAACGAAAGAATGCATATTCTCCGATACTTGTGATACTACTTGGAATCGTGATACTTTCTAAGGAATTACAATCATAAAATGATTCATATCCTATACTTACAACTGGTTTTCCTTCATATGATGGAGGAATTAGAATATTTTTAACGTTATTGTCAGTTACCCTTACTAATTCATATCCATCATCAATTAACTCAAACTGAAAGTAATCCAAATTATAGGAAAGAGAAGTGTTATTTTCGCTTTCACTATTACCATTGCTACTATCGTTTTGATTATTGGAATTTGTACAACCAAATAAACCAATAACAATAAGAACTCCTAATATTAATTGTATCTTTTTCATTTTTTTACTCCTTTATTTTATCTAATTAATTTAAAGTTGGAAGACCATTTTCAACGTGCCATTCATTTCCCCAATAGACAGGACGATTTAAAAAATTCCACTTATTATCCCAACCATCTGGCTTCGATGTTGCTTCACAATAAATATTTAACATATTGCAATCATGAAATGCCTTATATCCAATATTTGCAACGCTATTTGGGATTGCGATACTAGTTAAAGAACTGCAACTATAAAACGCAAATTCATCTATGCTTTTAACGCCATCAGGAATAATAACACTAGTCAAAGAGCTACAATTAGAAAAGGACCACTCTCCTATATTTTCTAGTGTGCTTTTACTTTCAAAATTCAAATTCTTCAAATTACTACAATTAGAAAATGCCCAATTTCCAATGCTTGTAACGCTATTTGGAATAGTAATACTTTCTAGGGCACTACAACCAGAAAAAGCATTTGCACCGATTGTTTTTACACTATTTGGAATAATAATACTAGTTAAAGAACTGCATACAAAAAAAGCACTCTTTCCGATACTTACAATTGGTTTTCCATCATACGATGACGGAATTTCAACCTCTTTAATATCTCTATTATTTACCCCGACAATAACGTATTCCCCATTTATTAGCGTTAAGTTCAAATCATCATATGTTTGAATTTCTTCAACGCTGAAATTTTCGCTCTTACTCGACACATTATTATCGGCACATCCAAATAAACTACAAGTAATCAAGGCTAACATAACAAACTTTAACTTTTTCATTTCTTTTACTCCTTTATTTTCACAATTTGCATGTAGTAAAAACTTTATCTACATCGCATTATTATTTTTATCATGCTTTTATTTAATGTTTGTCAATTGCGAATTAATTTTTATATTATCGATTTAAAATAGATTTTTACGGGAGGACTAATACATAGTATAAAAGCCTTTATTTTATGAAATATTCGACCATTGGTACTTAAGTTTTTCTATATGTATTCTTGTAGTTCGTTAGCAACATACCATCATATAAAAAAAACCAAGAAGTAATCTTAAACCTCTTGGTTTTATTGTTAAAAAAGTTATCGAACTTATATTAATGTAAAGTTATTTTAGTGTAATCGGGAAACGATTTAGAATTATATATCGTCTCTTCTGTGATAAACACTTCCTTTAGTGTCGAATTGTTAAAGGCGTAACCTTGTATTTCAACTGTTCCTTTTGGAATCGTCAAAGTTTCGATTTTAGCGCTTTCAAAAGTGTGAACTCCGATTCGTTTGATGCCTTCTTGGAAAGTCAAAGATGTAAGACTATTGACACCATAAAAAGCTGAGTCGTTAATAACTTCAAGGTTTTGATCAAACGATAAACTTTCTAAGCTGTCGGCCCCATAAAAAGCGTAGCTACCGATTTCTTTCACATTTGACATGGTAAGTTTTTTTAAAGCTATCGGATGATAAAAAGCGTGATATGGAATACTATCAAGATTTTTAATTGTCGCTTCTTCTAACGATTCGCAATTTGTAAAAGCGTGCTCTTCTATAATTACTCCATCCAAAGTGACTGATTTTAATTTTGCGTTTTCGAAAGTTCGCGTCTTGATTTCTTTTAAAGTGCTTGGAAAATCTAAGGTTTCTAAACCGCAGTTTTTAAAGCACGAACTATTGATGGTTTCAAGGCGCGAAGGAAGTTTCATCGTCTTTAATTGCGGCGTATTTTCAAACATCGACGAAGAAAGATAAGTCAATCCCTCACCTTCAAAGACCACTTCTTTTAAAGCACTGCAATTTAAAAAGGAACGAATTCCAACTCGCGTGATATGTTTAGGAATAACGATCGATTCAATGTAAGGATTATCCTTAAAAGCATCGTTTGCAATTCCATCGATTTCACGAACCTCCCCATTGATTTCAACGGTTTCAGGTATCGTCACTTTCTTTTTGCCATACGAAGAAGAGTTGCATACGATAAGTTTTGAAGATCCGCTTGTCGTACAATAATTGAGGTTATCCGTCGGTTCTATTGTATTTGAAGAACATGAACCAAAAAAAGCCATAAACGGCAAAAGCATAAAAAATATCAAAGTTTTTTTCATTGACGACCTCCTATTCATTGTCGCAGGCAAATTTAACGATCAAAGGATATACCTTGTCTTTAAATTGATAGTCATTTCTAATAAAGAAGTGATCATATTCCGGAAACATGTAAATTCCTCGATAATGCGATTTAAGCTTATTTCCGATTTCTTTAATCGTGCTATCTAAAGTGAGATTGTCCTTTTGTCCTTTAAATATCAAACACGGAACATCGACATACTTGTAGTAACGGCGATTTTTAATCGTCCCTAGCATGATATTCCAGGCGATTGTAAAAGTATTGCTAAGTTTCGTCTTTTCCATGATTCTACGTGCCTTTTTAGTTCCATACTTAAAGCGAATTTTAATGTTTTGCTTAGCGATTTTAAGATATTTAAAAATCAGTTTCGTCTTCCATAATTTATTGGTCGGTGAAACAAAGATCACCCGATCCAAATTAAGCTCTTTGCACGCTCTTGCCACTAAAGAACACGAAAACGAATAACCCACTAGAGTCACTTTATATCCCTTTTCAAGATACTTTTTGGTATGATTGACCAGCGCTTGATACATCTTTTTATGACTCAACGTTTTTCGATTTAAGCGATCGTAAAGAAAAACTTTGGATAATTCGAGATTCGGATTTTCATTAACTTCATTAAAGTATTTTTCAAGATAATTAAAATCATGATCATCATGAATCATAAAACCATGTACGCATATTAACACTCTTTTCATATTAATTACCTCTAAAATAATTAAGCA
>CANQCZ010000035.1 GCA_947591215.1 uncultured Bacilli bacterium
GAACCCGAAGATTCCTCCTGGAACCAAGTGGGCATCTTTTCTTTATTTTAGGATTCCGAACTTAATTGAACGATAACAATCGAACGAACGGCCTTCAACACCATAAAGATGGTAAGATTCCCGAGTATAAAATGTCGGAAACGCATAGGCCCGTTAGACAATATAATCTTACCATACTTATTTTGTTCACTCAAGAGAAGATTATTGCAGATAATTTTGAAGAACAGCGATAATTTTTGCTGTCATTGATGAATATTGAAGTTTTTTGCGTAAAAATTTATAATAACGGCATGAAAAGAAATTTTTTAATTTTATTGTTTTTGCTTTTTTGTTGTGCAGCTTGCGCTAGTAGCAATCCACCATCTTTTGAAAGCGACGATACGACGCTGCAGATAATTTCCGACCCTCATTACCTTGGTAAAGAATTGATGGATGAATCGCGCAATTACGATGAAGTATTGTTAGCTAATGACGGAAGAACCGTACAATACGCTTCGCTTGTTTTCGATAAAACCATCGATAAAGCTTTAGAAATAAATCCTCATTATTTTATCATTACCGGAGATTTGTCATACAATGGTGAAAAAGCCTCTCATCTTGAATTGGCTCAAAAATTAAAAAGATTATACGATCGTGGAATTCAGCCACTAGTGATTCCCGGCAATCACGATATTTTCAACCTAAATGCCAAAAATTATAAATCTATTCCATACCAAAAAACCGATTATATCACCGATAGTGAATTTAAAGAGATTTATCGTTACTATGGCTATGAAGGGGCTTATTCTTACGATTCGAACTCCTTAAGCTACATCTTTCAAACTGCTAACGATGAATGGCTCATCATGCTCGACACTGCCCTTTATTCCTTTAACCTTGAAGAAGGCTTTCCACTTATAAGTGGTTATTTTATGTCGCTTGAATGGTTGGAGAACAACTTAAAATACGCTCAAGCCCACAACATTAAATGCTATGTATTTTCGCATCATAATCTTTTCAATCATAACCCTCTTTTTGACTACCTTTACGAAATCGGAAACAGCGAATCTTTAATTGAACTATATCACAAATATGATATTACATTGCACTTTTCGGGACATTTGCACATTCAAGACATCGTCAAGCAAGACGATATTTACGATGTCACAACCGGTTCTTTAGTCGATTACGGCAATCGATACGGAATTTTAAAGATCAATCAAAGCGGATTTTATTATAATTCCTATAGTCTTGATTTTTTAATGGAAAGCGGACAAAATTTCAGCGATTATTCTCGCGAATTGTTTTATTCTCTCGGATACGATCAATTTTATTACGGTGCCAATTTTATCGAAGATCTTGCAAAGCGAAAAATCTACGCTGAATTTATCGCCGAAGTCAACACCTTATACTTTAATGGTGAAATTTCTTATAATTATTATTCTTTAAAACAAAGTCAAGGCTATCAAATCGCTAAAGAATCACTATCCGATTTCACTAAAAGTTATGTAAACCAAATGATTGAGTGTGGCAATCGTGAGACTCATACTTTATATCAATATTATTAGTTAAAAATTTTTAAAAAACTGTTGACATAATTTTACGCATCACATAAGATTATTAACGTAAAAGAAATATGAGGAAAGAAGAAGCGCCCGCTTCTCACCAGATTCGCATTGTGAATTGGTAAAACAGCCATCACTGATTTTGGAAAATAATGGGCGCAAATTCGCGCTCATTTTATTTTATAAGGAGGATTTTCTTATCAATAACGAAAGAGTTTTACCTAAACCTACTAAAGACGAAGATCTCGTCAATGAGAACATTCGTTTTCCAACCGTCTTAGTGATTTCTCCTACCGGAGAATCATTAGGGGCAATGCCACGTCTTCGTGCTTTGCAACTTGCCGAAACTTACAATTTGGATCTTTTATGTGTCTCTAAGACCTCTAAAATTCCGGTATGTAAAATTTTAGATTACGGTAAATATCGCTTCGAATCTCAAAAGAAAGCGAAAGAAAACAAGAAAAATCAAAAACAGATCGAGACTAAAGAGGTTCAACTTTCACCTCAAATCGGAATTCATGATCTTGAAACCAAAGCAAGACACGCCGAACGTTTCTTAGCTGATGGCAAAGAAGTTCGTATCGTGCTCCGTTTCCGTGGTCGGCAGCTTGCCCACGTTGATGTTGGCGAAAAAGTGATGCAAGATTTTATTGATCGCTTATCCGAATTTGCCGTCATTAAAAAACCACCACTGCTCGATAAGAAACTTCTCGTCTGTATTTTATCGCCAAAGAGTAAAAAATAGGAGGAATCAAACATGCCAAAAATGAAATCAAAACGGGCCTTATTAAAAAGAATTAAGGTCACCGGTTCTGGCAAACTCAGAAGATTTTCTTCTCACGTTAGCCACTTGAGCCACAACAAATCACAAAAACAAAAACGTCACTTACGTAAACCAAGTATTGTCGCCAATTCCGATTACAAGCGCGTTAAATACTTGATTCAGAAATAGGAGGTATTGAAATGAGAGTCAAAGGTGGAACTGTAACAAGAGCCAGAAGAAAAAAAGTTTTAAAGAGAGCTAAAGGTTACTTTGGTTCAAAGCATCTCCTATATAGAACCGCAAATGAGCAATTATTGCACTCGCTTGATTACGCTTACGTTTCTCGTCGTTTAATCAAACGCGATTATCGTAAATTATGGATTGTAAGAATCAATGCCGCTTGCCGTAAATATGACATCAATTATTCAACGATGATGTACGGATTGAAAAAAGCCAACATCAATGTCAATCGTAAGATGTTGTCCGAAATGGCTATTACTGATGAAAAAGGCTTTGCTTCATTAGTTGCTACTGCAAAAGATGCTTTAGCCAAATAAAAAATTTCTAAACGAGTAAAAAAAAGTCGGAATTTATAAACCTCCGACTTTTTTTATTTAAGAATTTTTTTAGTTTGCTCTTTTCAAAAGCTCGATATGCTACCAATTCAATGTTTTTATAGGATCAAGCAAGAAATCAAATAGCGAAGCGATTAAAATTCCCTGTTCGTTATATCCGGTGAGCACTTCTTCATCCACGATGATCATCTTTTTGAATGCGTCATTGATGCCAAGTAGCGAAGATTGTTCCTGTTGGCGTTTCTGTGCATCGTGCATTTGGTATGCACATTGAATGTAATATCGACGATTTCCCATATTGGCGACAAAATCAACTTCAAGTTGCTTACGTTTAGATAAACCATCAACCTTAAAACTAGTTTCCACCACACCGACATCAACGGAATAGCCACGTAATTTCAACTCATTGTAAATCACATTTTCCATAATATGGTTGTAGTCCTGTTGACGGAAAGAAAGCCGTGCGTTTCTTAAACCCATATCAACAAAATAGTATTTTGAGGGTGTATTGATATATCTTTTGCCCTTGATATCATACCGCGCGGCCTTTTCAATTAAAAAAGAATCTTGCAAATAATCGAGATAGGTGGAAATCGTGTTGGAAGAAAGTTTTAAATTTTTTTTAGAATTAAAAGTATTCGATAACTTCAAGGGATTGGTGAGCGCTCCAATTGAGGAAGCGATAATATCCGTCAATTCGTTAATTTCAATATTGCCACGCAAGTGATGGCGATTTATTATATCCGCGAGATAAGTCGTAGTAAATAAGCCCTTCAAATAACTGATCTTATCCGCCTCCGTTTTCATTGTAAGACAAAGTGGCATTCCCCCCCCATAAGTGGCATATTGAAGCCAAGCTCTAGAAATTGAGGTATGCGAATCAAGCGTAGAGTAAAATTCCGCAAAACAAAGCGGATATATGCGAATTTCGTCTCCTCGTCCCCGAAATTCAGTGATAATATCGCTCGATAAAAATTTAGAATTGCTCCCAGTAACGTATATATCTACATTTAAAAAAAGCAAAAACTCATTAATCACACTTTCAAAATTTGGAACAAGTTGGATCTCATCTAGCAAGATATAATAAGGATCCTTATCTTGAATTTGCGATTTAACAAAAGCATATAGTTCATCGGGGGGGTTAATAGGTTTTTGTTTCAGTAATCTTCAAATGAAACTCGAATTATATGATCTTCTTTTACCCCCTCACTCACCAAATGATGGTAAAAAAGTGTAAAGAGCAGGTACGATTTACCGCATCGACGTACTCCTGTGATAATTTTAACCAAACCATTATGTTTATGATCGATGAGTTTTTACAAATATAGATCTCTTGAAATTTCCATAGTCATCCCCCTATTTGATTTATTTATTGTAGGTGAACAACCATTATGTCAAGTGTCTATTGAGAATTTTTGCGTAAGTATGCAAATTTTCTCTATGATTTTTTGAACTTTTATTAGTTACTTTGCCTTTTTCATCACTTCAAAAAACAGATCCATAAATTTAGTAAAAAGATTCTTATTTTTTTCCATTTGCACGATTTCGGTCTTTCCATGATCGATCACCAAAAATGCTTCGGGTATAATCGACACTCCTCCAAGTGATCCTCCCCCATATGGATATGGTTCCTCCGCAGTTTCAAATAAGAGATTGTTTTTGGTAGCTTCCGCGGTTTTACTATCAAATTCACTGCCTCCGGCACCAAAACCAAATGAAACTTTGGCGATTGGAATCACCGCTTTATGTTCATCGATAATCAAAGGTTTACCAATTACTTTGGAAGTATCGATCAACACTGAAACATTTTCTAGTGAAATTTCTAATAAATCATTGATAGGTCTTCTTGGCATATTGACTCCTTATTATTAAATAGTTGATGAGAAGGGTTCCGACATTAAAGTGACTTTTTATCTTCAGTTTCAACGAGTTTTCTTGACTCGGAACAATCAAGTAACGATAATGGCGAATATAGTTTTTAAATTGTTGTTTAGTTAAAAAAAGCACCACATTGATCAAACCGATCACTTTGACATAATTAGCATAATCTTCGACGTTTTTATGAATTTCTAAATCAATTAAATCGAGATGAATGTATTGATATAAGCTCGATAAATCGAGATCGAATTTAATCTCAGTCTGGTCTTTTGGAATTAACGAGGCGATAAATTCTTGAAATTTTTTACCTTTTTTTGAAAATACTTTTATTCCAAAAAGATAGATTTTAAAACAGTTGAGATCGATTGTGATCGTGACGTAAAAAGAAAAGACGAATAGCAACCATAAAAGCAATAAAATCACTTGAAGTGTGACGACTAAAAAAAACATTTTATCACCACTTATATCTTAACCATCTTTTGCCAATTAATGAAAAAAGCGGTAAAACCGCTTTTTTTGTTTTTATTTCTTACTTTTAGAGTTAGTAGATTTTGCTCTTTTAGAACCAGTCGCTTTCTTGCTGTTACATCCACACTTTGAAGATGTAGGTCCCAATTCAGTTGCAATTTCCATTTGTTGGCTACGGCTTTGCGAATTTCTCGCGTTAGTATGCGACTGACTTTGGCGCTTAGAAGCTTGAGAAGTAGTCTTTCTCATCGAATCACCTCCTGCAAAAATATTTTTGACAAGATTTGATTTTTTATAAAAATTTATCTTCTAAGTTACTTTCTTCTTTGATAACGATGGTCTTGATATTTAAAAGACACTCGCTGATTAGCGTCTCAAAATCAAATGAAGCTTCGATTTTATCGATCGTCTCTTTTTTAGGTTGCGTAGTCGGATTTTTCGGATCGAAAATCGTGCAACAATCTTCATAAGGACGAATGGAAATATCGTAAGTTTCAATCTTTTTGCTTAATTCGATGATGTCGACTTTATCGAAAATCGCTAAAGGACGTATCACCGGAAGAGTGACGACATTTTCGATTTCGCGAATGCTTTTTAACGTTTGAGAAGCTACTTGACCGATCGACTCTCCGTTACAAATCACAAGGTCATTGTGATGGGTGGCGATTCGTTCGCTGATTCGATACATCATCCGTCTCATAATCGTAATCGCATAGCTTTCTTTCGCCACGCGATATATCTCTTCTTGGAGCTTGGTAAACGGAACGATATACAGTTTTATCTCTGGTTGAAAGCGATTCAGCTTTCTTAAAATATCTTTGATTTTATCGATGACCGCTTCACTGGTATACGGTGGTGAAGCAAAGTGGACACATTCCATTTTGATGCCTCGTTTCATCATTAGATAAGTTGCAACCGGCGAATCGATACCACCGGAAATCATCATCAATCCTTTTCCTTGAATTCCTAAAGGATACCCGCCTGCGCCTTTATCACCTTCGATAAAAAGGTATGTGGCATCTTCGCGAATCGTGATCTGCAATAAGACATCGGGAGTATGAACGTCGACTTTATAGTCGGTATTTTTTAAAATTTTAGTGGCCACCGCGCGATTAATTTCATCGGAAATTAACGGAAAAAGTTTGTAAGCGCGCTTGGTTCGTACTTTAAAAGTTTTTCCATTCGCTTCTTTTAAAAGCATCAAAGAAGTTTCTAAGATCGTTTCCATCTCGCTTTTGACGCGATACACCGGCGAAAAAGAAGCGATTCCGGAGATATCTTTAAGCCGTGTGGCAATACTTGAATAATCTTCTCCATGCAAAATCAAATAGATGTGATCATGACGAACTTGATATTCGATTTTCGAAAAATTTTTAAGGCCCTCTTTGATATTTCGGGCCAATTGATTGATAAAATCACGTTTGTTTTTTCCTTTGGTAGATAATTCGCCATAGCGAATCATAATCATTTCGTGCTGCATTATTTTTCTCCTTATTTAATCGAAGCGATAATCTCCTTTAAATTGTCGATAAATATATCGATTTCTTTAATCTCGTTAAGATGTGACATCGAAACGCGAATCGCATTGCTCGCATCAAAATCGCTCTTTCCCATCGCTTTTAAAACATGTGATGACGGCGATTTTTTTGACGAACACGCCGATTTGGTAGAAACATAAATATCCCTTGAAGACAAAGCTTCAGTCACTACCGACGCTTTTTTTGGTAACGAGAAATTGACGATATATGGCGAACCTTCAAGCGTGGAATTGAGCTTAATCCCCTCGATCTCTTGAAGTCTTGAGATCAGATGATGGCGAAGTTTATCGACCTTTTCATAATGTTCTTTTTGCTTTTCAAAAGCGATCCTTAAAGTTTTGGCTAAGGCTACTTCAAGCGGAAAATTGTTAGTTCCCGAACGTAAATTGTACTCTTGACCGCCACCGCTCAACAATGGTAGTAAGTCGACATTTTTACGTTTGATTAACAATCCGGACCCTTTGTAACCATTCAATTTGTGGGCCGATAAAGATAATAGATCGACTTTAGAATAATCGAGTGCCACTTTACCGATAGCTTGAGTCGCATCAATATGAAAGAAAGCTTTAGGATATTGGTGCACCAATTTTTCTATTGATTCAATGTCGTTGATCGCTCCGGTTTCGTTGTTACAAGCGATTAATGAAACTAAAATCGTCTCATCATTTAACGCACGTTTTAAATCCTCTAATTCGATGATGCCCTTTTCATTTAAAGGCAAATAAGTTACTTGAAAACCGAAATGTTCTTCTAGTTGTTTAAAAGCATTGAGTACTGAAGGATGTTCTCCGCGGCTTGTAATCAAATGCTTGCCACGTTTCAAGTAACGGAGGCTTACTCCTTTAATCGCCATATTGTTAGATTCAGTAGCCCCTGAAGTGAAGATGACTTCTAAAGGCGACACCTTAAAAAGCGAGGCAATTTTTTCTCGAGCCATCGTCTCTAATTTGGCGCTTTGTTGTCCTAAGCGATGAAAAGAAGCAGGATTCGCAAAATACTTTTCCGTAAGTTCCTCATAACTTTGCTTGATTTCGCGATTTAACGGCGTAGTAGCCGCATGATCAAGATATATCAAAATATCTCCTCCATATATTAAATTATGAATTTATCGCTTTGATGCGTTGGCAAACGACCCAACTTTGTTGATGGTCGGATTCATTTTTTTCAATATTTCGGTAGTCTGGTTTAAAGTCTCTTCAAAATCAGCTTCAAAAAAGCTTTTTTCGGCGATCGATAAATCTTTACGTACATCGGTAAACTCTTGACGATACTTGTTGGCGTAAACGATTGAATCTTCGGCATATTTAAGCGTAGCCGCGGCTCGATCGACTTTTTCATTAATTTCGCTTACTAAGTCTTCAATCACGGCTCGATGTTTATTGATAGCTTCGACATCGATTGGTTGTACTTTAATCACTTCATCGATCAAATCCAAGCAAAGGTACGCTCTGGCAATTTTCTCGTTCAACAGATTTGAAAAATACTCAATATCCATTTCACGAACAATTTGTTCCTTGGCTTTTAATAGAAGGTAAGTTTCACTTAAAAGTTTAAAGGCCGATTCCGTATCTTTTTTAAGACTTGAAAGATAATCTTGGAAATTTTGAATGATACTTTCGATTCTTTGCATTTCATCGTTAAGATCATTCAGTTTCACTACAAGAATCGAATAAGGTTGTCGTGTCGAAGAATGGACATATGTATCGAGATCTTTTTTAATATCACCTAAATGATTGATGTCATTTTGCAGATCGTTGATGTCGTCAAGATAATTGTCTTTGATCAAATAAACATCTTTAAAAACAGGTAAATTTCTTTTTAACTTCATAAATTGTCTCTCGATAGAATACGAGTGATTATAAATATTTTCATAATTTTGATCGAAGTAGGCCTTCGCTTCCTTTTCTTTTTCAAAGGCAGCTAATATCTCGACGATTTGGTCTTCAATTTCATCGAGTGAGGCTTTAACACCTTCAAGACGAAATTCCATTAGATTATTGTGAATAAAATCAAGTTTACGGTTAAATTCTTCAACTTTGACATTGACTTTCAAATTATGCAGCGGATAATCTTCATTTTCCAAGCTTTCATAAGCTTTAAGTAACTCACCGATGCGATTAGGAATCACGACATCCGTCAACGAACAAAGCGATGGCATCACTTTAATCGCTTCGTTTAAGGCATCGAGAATCTTTTTAATTAAAGGTAACTTTTCTTCACTCTCTTGATATTGAGCCGAATTAGAGAGATTTTCAAATTCTATAAACTTTTGTTCAATTTTGCTGAAGAGTTTTTCGTATTGACCTTTGACGCTTTGAAGCTCTTTTTCGTGATTTAGATATTCTTCTTTGATATCCCGGAACTGACGTTGCAAAATAACGGCCTGTTCGCGACCTTTTTCATCTTTTTGAAGCAATTCGCTAAGTTCTTTATCTAAATTCGATACTTCTTTGATAAACTCATTGATGGTATTTTTGGTGGAGTCAATCAAACTTTTAATCCGACGATACTTTTTATTTTGAATTAAATTCAAAAGCGAAGTCACGGCGATAAAAGATTGTTTGTCGTTATTTTCCAAAATGTGATGGTAGCGATTCGTATAATCTTCATTTATTTGAATATACATCAAATTTAAATGAGCGATCGTATCGAGACGATTGAGCGCTTGTTCAATATTACCGGTTAAGATGTCATGACCATTTTGATATTTTTTCTGAAGGTCTTTCGCTTGCTTCTTATAGCGATTTCTCACAATCACCAAAAAATAAAAAACAATCAGCAACGCAAGAACGACCACGATAATGATTCCAAGATACACATATTTCATTATATCCGTCGTATCCTCTAAAGTTTTTAAAGTCATAGTAAGCATGGTTATCACCGCCTTTAATTATCGTTTTTATTATAGCATAATAAATGTTCGGTAGTTTAGAAAAATAGTAGCATTTTATGAATTGTTAAAGCTCATAAAAAAAGGCAGATTGAACTTTGAAGCTTTTTTAGTTTTTTTTGCAAATAAAGTTGACGCTACACGCGGAAAATAATACTATTAAAAGGCATGTGATGTAGCCTATAGATACAGCCTGTCCGATGAACGCAAGAAAAAGTAACCTCGCTATATGGCGAAGCGTCTCATCCGGGGTCGTGGAATCTATACCCGTGCTTTATCAATGCAGATAAAGAAAGGAGAAGAAAAACATGTCAAGATACACTGGACCAACATGGAAGTTATCCCGTCGTTTAGGTTTCTCGGTTCTTGAAACCGGCAAAGAATTGTCCAAACGTCCTTATGGACCCGGTCAACATGGTAACAACAAACGTAAGAAGACTTCTGAATATGGCAAACAACTCGTCGAAAAGCAAAAGTTAAGAATGACTTACGGTGTGAGCGAACGTCAATTCAAACGTCTCTTCGAAATTGCAAAATCCCGTAAAGATCAAGTTACCGGTGTCGCCTTTATGCAAATTCTTGAAAGCCGTTTAGACAATGTTGTCTATCGTCTCGGTTTTGCAAGAACTAGAAGAGCGGCAAGACAATTGGTCAACCATGGTCACGTCTTAGTCAATGGTAAAAAGGTCAATATCCCAAGTTATTTATTGAAAGTCAACGACTTGGTTTCGATCAAGGAATCCAGCATGAACTTAAAGGTGATTAAAGAATCGATGGAATCAGCGAACGTCTTTGTTCCTTACGTCGATGTCGACAAAGAAAAATTAGTCGGAAAATTGACAAGACTTCCAGAACGCAACGAAATGTCACGCGATATCAATGAATCGCAAATCGTTGAATACTATAACAAAATGTCTTAATTTAAAAAAACTGTTAGGTATCTTATTCCTAGCAGTTTTTTTGTTTGCTTTTTACAAATAACGCTATTTATAAATTCTAATTCTTCAAAGCGGTAATCGGTACTACATATCTTCCTTTGGCCTTTGATATGTCGCACTTCTATTAAATTAGTTTTATATAATCATCATCTTTTTAACATTCGGAAAATAGTAAAACACAATATTTTAATTTTTTTTAAATTCGGCAAATGATTGTAAAATTTTATCTTTATCATCAACAATTAAATT
>CANQCZ010000036.1 GCA_947591215.1 uncultured Bacilli bacterium
TTTAAATCCAAAATCTTTTTCTAAATCTTTTGTATCTGCATATGTTATTGGTACATCCCCTGCTTGCATTGGCACTATGAATTAATTTTTTGTGAAAATTTCATTAAAATATCTTCCAAATTTATAATCATACTCCATGGGATCAAAAAGTTGAAAGCCAGACCAATGATAAAAAGTTAATTCTCCAAATTTTATAACACCATTTTCATTATATAAATCAACTCTTACATGAGGAAAATCTTTTGATATTTTTTCACAAATTTTAATCATCTCATCAAAATTTTTAGGTTTTTGTGGAATGTTAGTATTGTTCTTATGGCCTTGTCTAACATTAATCCAATTCCAATTTGCATCAAAAAAATCAAATTTTGCGTCAACATCTCTTTCTGTAGCAACAAATAAAAATTTAACCTCTCCATTAAAGCAAAAAAATTTGTAATCATTCGGCGAATGACCATCTTTAGTTTTTATTAATTCTTCTGCAAAAATTTTCTTCTCCACAAATTGATAAGGCCATTCCTTACCTTTAAGATAAGTTTTTGAAAACGATTTTTTTATTTTTTTTAACTTTTTTTTATCAAATTTACTTTTATCTTTACAAATTACGACGCCTCCTGAATCATGATTTGTTTTTATGACAAATTCGTTAGGTAAATTATCAAATTTTATTTCTTTTGGACTATTCCAAATGGCGTATTTTTTTATCAAATACTTTTTATCAAGTCCTTTACTTTCTAAATACTCATTAACCTTCAATTTATCAACACAAATAGGTAATAAATCGGATTTATAATTTAGTTTATACCAATTTATCCATTCATTAAAAGTCTGAGGATTATCTAAATTCATTTCATAACCTAGTCTAATCTTCCCTAAATTAATTAAATATTCTTTATCTGATCCTTTAAATCTAAAAGCCAATCTAAGTTTTATTTTATATTTAATTTTAGTTATATACTCTTTTACCATAATTTTGCCCTTCTATCTATTGAATTAAATTATTGTTTGCTATTTTTTTCGATTTTGTCCTAAAAGAAAGCCTAAACATTAATAGTACCATAATTAATAAAAATACATGCGTATAAGTAGACCAAGGGATACGTCCCACATCTAAAATTAAATCTGACCCTAAAAGAATAACAACTAACCTTAATGCAGAATTCTTTTTATAATTTTTAATGGATTTTATAAGAATATATAAAATAAGCCAATACCACGTAATTAAACCAACTATTCCAAAATCGGCTCCTAATTCAGCAATATTATTATGACTATAGGAAAAGTCAGTAAATCTTATTCCATTTATTACTGGGTGATCAGTAAAATATGTCACAAATCCATCTATACCATAACCCAAAAGTGGCTTATTACTAAACATTTGCAATCCTAAATATACAAAAAGCATTCTTCCTTTAGTGCTACCATCATAATTATCACTGCCATTTATTGTGTCAAATAAAGAAATAAATCTTTGAATTATTTTTTCTTGTAAAAAAGGAATAAAAGTACTAATTGAGAAGAATAAGGCTAAGATTAAGATTACCATTATAATTCCTTTAATTTTTTTATTTAATTGCTTTTGTGTTAAAATCATTAAGATAAGCGAAATAGCTAATTGAAATAATGCTCCCCTTGATCCGGAACATAGTAAGGTAAATAAAAATATGAAAATCATGAGTTTTCCAAATCTAATTTTGTGTGATAAATATAAATATATAGATATTGCGCCAAAATAAGCACAAACCAACCCTACTCCATTTCTTTGTTGCTTTATAACCATTCCAAAAACTAATTCATTTCCATACTCTGATATAGGTGTAGTTAAAAGCACAATAAAGCAAAGAATTATCGATGCATATAAAAAAGATTTTAAAACTGACAAAAATCTTGTTTGATTTTTGACAAAAATCAGCATTATTCCTCCCATAGCAAAACTTTTAAAAAGTGTCATAAGTGTTTTAGAGTCTGGAAGTTTAGCATAAGCCCATAGACTTGATAGTGCAGCAATTAATGTCAATAGACCTAGCCATAAGCAATACATTATTATTGTTTTCCAACTATTAAAAGAAATAAATGTTTTATTTCTAAAGAAATCGACAACAACGTATATTATAAGAATGATATGCAATGCTAATTGAATATATGTGTTAGTGTAAAAACAATACATCCCTAAAAAATATATAAAAAATATCCAATTCAGTTTTGTTTTATCAAAATATTTAAAATCAATTTGATTGTCTATGACTTCCATATATAATCTCCGACTTTTTAATCAACCAGATAATTTAATCGTAACGATACTTTTTTTACATACTTTTTCTATTTTTACCTAAGGTTGAATAGATTGAGCATATACATGAAATAATATCTAGTTGATTTTATTATTTACTAAATTCTTCATTTTTTCAATAAGTTTATACCATATCTAAAGAAATTAAAATAAAAAAGGAAACTTGAGCAAATGCATTAGTCTAAGTATATTTTTATTAATATACATTTAATTGTTATAATTTAAAACCCACTTAATCAAATCTTCTATTTTCTTGATCTCTAATATATTCTTTTTTTATTTCAAATCTCACTGTCGACACAAAGTATCTTTTACCTAGAACACCTTGTTGCCAAATTTATATTTTAAGTTTGTAAACCTTTCAAATATCCTCAAATCAAATTTTGAAACTGATAGTTTGGTGCTATTTTTACTAACATGGTATGTGAGCTATCTGCGCTTCTATTATTTCTACATATTTGTATGTATATAACAACCTTATGATTCCTTCGATGTCTGTTCATAGTTTTCCATATATGCATTTCTACGATATTTAGGTACAAATACTATGCGACACTTACAATTCTAGCTTATATGTGATAAGTTTGAATCATCATACATGAGTGATACCTCCTTTATGTAATTTGGTTGACAAACCATAATTAGCATATCGTGAGATTCTTTTTATTTCTACTTAACGCTTAAGCTTTTCTATTTTCACGCGTGCTAACGCGAGGTTTTTTATCTTCTTACAAAGATAAAAATTGGAGATGTTAGTCCACTCAATTCGTTTAATTGAGTTTTTCAACATCTCCTTAAAAATCTATTTGGTGACCTGCAAGGGGTTCGAACCCTTGTATGTAGCCTTGAGAGGGCTATGTGTTAAACCGCTTCACCAGCAGGCCAAAGCACGATTAATTTTAATCATATTTTTTTGACCTGTCAATATAATAAGCAATTTTAAAGTTTTTCAATCGCTAAATTAATTCTTCTCTTGACTTCTTCTTTACCAAGTATCTTTAAAATGTAATAAAGGTTCGGGCTTTGTTTTGAAGTAGTTAATGCGATTCTTATCATCTCAGCCACATCTCCCACATGTCCGATATATGTTTCTCTATTTGCTTTATAAATTTTATTATTGTCTGCAAAATGATACTTATTGGCTAATTTTTTTAGACCTTCAAACCACTCTTGCTCTGGAACTTCAAAATTCAAGGTATCTGCAAATTCTTGTAAGATAGAGACAATAACTTCTTTAGGGAAAAGCGGATTAAAAGGAGCAGCTTCTTTAACCATCTCTTCAAAAAATTCATTGTAGAAAAAGCGGTTTTTATCAAGAAGTTCCGAATATTTCATATAATCTTTACGCGGATTTGCTTTATCTTTTTCAATAGCCATAATCTGTTCAAAATAATTCGGATTTGAAAGAATAACTCTTTCTAACTCTGGATTATATTGTTTGGCATAAGCCAAAGCTTTGTCTTTCATTTCTTTCGGCGAGAATTTAACCATCGTTTCTCTGGCTAAAAATTGAAGTTTAGAAAGATCGAATAACGCTCCATCTAATGACATTTTTTCAAAAGTAAAATGGAAATTCTCAAATGTCAACGACGGATTTTTTGCGTGCCATTCTTCATAATTAGAATTGGCGATCGTAAATAAATATTCGATTATCGCTTCTTTTGGATAACCATCTTTCAAAAAGAAAGAAATTGCCGCTTCGTCATCTTTACGTTTTGATAATTTTCGTTTATTACCATTATCTAATTTCATAATCACCGGAAGATGTGCATAATGAGGCGGCTCCCATTCCATCGTTTCAAATAATTCCAAATGAAGCGGAAGGCTTGAAAGCCACTCTTCGCCTCTTGAAACGACAGTCGTATGCATAAAATGATCGTCGACTAAATGCGCGAAATGATATGTCGGTAGTCCATCGCTTTTTAAAATTACAATATCTTGATCATTTTGAGCTAAGAAAAGACGACCACGGACAAGGTCAGTAACTTCTATTTTATGATTGTGGTTTCCTAAAGAGCGAAATCTAATCACGTATGGCTCACCATTTTTGATTCTTGCTATTTGTTGTTCCAAAGTAAGGGAGCGGCATGAAGCATAACGACCATAATATCCGGGTATTTGCTTATTTCTTTCCTGTGTTTCGCGAAGTCTATTTAAATCGTCAACCGAACAAAAGCACGGATAAGCGCGTCCTTTAATAATCAACTCTTTAATAACGGCTTTATAAATATCCGCTCTTTTGGATTGTTGATATGGACCATATTGGCCTTTCTCTCCATCTCCTAAATATCCTTCATCCGGAATGACATCAAATTCTTTCAATTGTTCAAGCAATTCTTTGCTAGAACCGACGACCTCTCTTTTTGAATCAGTATCTTCTAATCTCACATAGAAAACACCTCCGCTCTGTTTTGCGGCTTTTTGAGCAACTAAAGCAGTAAAAAGGCTGCCGGTATGTAAAAATCCTGTCGGCGATGGGGCAAATCGCGTGACCATCGCTCCTTCCTTTAAATTTCGCGGTGGAAACATTCTATTAAGATCTTCAATGGTGTAAGGAAGATCCGGAAAAATCAATTCTGCTAAATCTTTTGTAGTATAATCCATATTTTTGCTCCTTATTTAATCGGCTTCATAAAAAATTTGCCATGAACACTATCGGTATTCAACACAGTGATAAAGCACTGTGGATCGACTTCTTGAATAATTTTAATCGCCTTTTTTACTTCGTAATAAGACAAAACCGTGAAAATGATTTTTTTCTCAGCATTGGAGTATGCACCTTTTCCGTCAACCACAGTACAGCCATGTGGAAAATTGTAAATTAAGATTTTTGCCAACTCTTCTCGTGAAGTAATAATTTGAAGTTCGGTTTTTTTATTACGTAAACATAGTGTATTGATGACCATACTGCTAGTGAAGAAATAAACAATCGTATATAAAGCCATCGTCGCATGAGATTGAAATCCATTGATAAAAACGTATGAAAGAACAATGATTGAATTCAACAAAAGCGAATATTTACCAACTGAAGTTTGTTTTTTACTAGAAAAATAAACCGAAATAATATCGACTCCTCCTGCAGAATGGTCAAATTTAATCGCAATTGAACTCGATAAACCAGTTAAAATTCCAGCAAAGAGCGATCTCGCAATAGTGTCATCTAAAATATCAAACAATTTTGTCCACGTTTCAGGGATAACAGATATAAAAACCGAAGTTAAAATTACATTAATTATGCTAAAAATAGTAAATCTCTTACCGATTTTAAAAAATGCAATGATTAGCAAAGGAACGTTTACACTAAAATAAAATATTGATTGTAAGTAATGTTGTTCAATTGCCGGATGGAATAAAATTCTTAAAATTGAAACGATTACCTGAGCTAGACCAGAGCCACCTCCAGAAATCAATGAAGGAATTTCACCACCCGGAGAGATAAATGATCTAAAGCCATAGGCAAAGCAAAAAGCCGAAATCACAGTTGCGATGGTTGTGATTATATATTCGAGAGTCATTTTTAATATTGGATGATCGTAAAAATAGTCTTTAATGCTTTTTATCGATTCTTTAAAATAGTTTTTCATACAACTCCTATTGATAATACTTTGGTTACGTCAATATTTTAGCATTGAATAATATTTTATCCATAGAAAAATAATTAATTAGTGCGAATTATTAAATTTATAGATAATATCTTAAACGCTAGGTATAAACAATAATTAAAATATCATAATTCTTTCTTGAAAAGACACACGCAAAATGTTAACATGATACCGCTATATAATGTTAGAAAATTATACCTTTAGGAGGTAACAATATGAAAAAAATCGGTCACGCAATCGTAAAGTTCTTCTCTACCATTTGGGGATGGATTAAAAATACTGCATGGGTTCAACCGTTACTTATCGTTGGATTGATTTTTGCAGTCATTTTCTCTATTCGTCCTATTGCTGATGGAATCGGAAGTTTATTGGCTCAAAGTTCTGCTCCAAATTTCTATCGTCAAAAATTGCTTTCTGATAGAGATACCGAACAATTTTTAAAAGATATCGATAATAAACAAAATCGCGGTAAAAATGGCGATGGTAACTTTGTAGTATTTTACATTCAAATTCTTGAAGAAACATGCGAACATTGTGAAGAACTCGAATCATCATTTGCACAATTTTTGAATAGAAATTCAGACATTGTTTGCTATGCTATCGATACTTCTTACTTCGATGATGACTATGATTATGTATTAACTGAACAACAAAAAGACGTTCTTCTTGAAGAGATGTTTAATTTTGTTGCCGATGGAAAAGGCGACACCAACAAATTGATGTTTACAGACGAAGAAATTGAAAAGCAACAATTGGATGGTGATTTCTTTGAAACTTTCCAAACTCCGACCTTAGTAAGATATGAAAACTACGAAATGGTTGATATTATGTTCGGTGCCAATATCTCTTCAACCACAAGCGATGTTACTAGTGATACTTCAACATCAAAAATATTTGAAACATTCTTCAATATTTAATCGACAAATTAAAAAGAATTTTAAGAATTGAAAACTCTAATCATTTTTAAATAAAGGGTACGCAAATTGCGTACCCTTTTAATCATCTTATCGTGGTTGTGTACCCATTGTTGGGTTCATATTCACGTTAGTTGTGGCTCCTTGTCCTTCGCAGATGTTTTCTTCAGTCTGTGTGTAAGTCGGATAATAGACGGGTTTTGGAATAAAATGATTTACGATGCGGGTATTTACCGGACAAATAACAGGTTGTTCAACACAGAAATAACGATTGCAAACTTGTTCTTTAACCGGCATCACGATCGGTTCATATTTACACGGACATTGGCAACATGATGTTTGACGATTCATATTCATTCCTCGCTTTCATGATATGTTATGCGTGGAAACAAATTTCATCTATAATAAACGCCTATTTTATAATGTTTTATTAATAAGGATAATTGTTGTTACATATTCTTTACTATGAAAATAGGCCATTATATTTTAATTTGTGTTTCGCTTATACTTTCGTTATTTTTTATTGATAAAGTGAAGGTTATTTCAGAAGATGTTATTTTACTTATTGTTTTTTCAATAATTCCAAGTCTTTTTCCATTTATATTTCTCTTAAATCTTTTTTTAACTAGTAATTCTTTAAGCGTATTCTATAAAAATTTATCAAAAACAAGATTAGGTCTCTTTGTATTTAGACTTATTTTTATTATCCTTGGAATTCTTTTAGGAATGCCGGCATTTGCAATCTTAATCGATGAAAGCATCGAAAAAAAAATAATTAATCAACAAGAAGGACAACAGATTATCAATCACTTCGGCTTTGTTTCCTTTCCCTTCCTCTACGGTGTAATTTTACCTTTTTTTAATCTTACACAAAGAATATTGATTGTTTCTATTATTTTTGGCAGTGCTATTTTATTCTATCTTTTAAGCTCTTCAAAATGTGAAGAGCAAATTGTTACTCCTGAAATCACACCTTCATCTTTTTCAAATAGTTTTTTTACCTCAATTACAAAAACTATAAAAAGCTTAACAATCATTGCTAGTACAATGCTCGTATTTTCATTACCACTCGCTTGGAATAGCAATATTATTAAAGAACCATTGGTTTATTTTATCGGTGGCTTAAGTGAATTTTCCTATTCAAGCGTGGCTTTAGCAAAGATTCAAAATAATCTTTCTTTATTGTTATTGATTTTTATTTTATCCTTTTCATCACTATCCGTTTTAGCACAAGTACAACATT
Source organism: uncultured Bacilli bacterium (assembly GCA_947591215.1). Classification (GTDB taxonomy): domain Bacteria; phylum Bacillota_I; class Bacilli_A; order RFN20; family CAG-449; genus CANQAG01. The sequence goes on from CANQCZ010000036.1 coordinate 8,050, forward strand.
TAACTAAGAATATTTCAATTCGCTCTTTTTTAAAAAAAAGAGCCTTTCTTGCTCTTTTTAATACTTTAATGATGTTTATTATGCTTTCTTACTTTTAAAGATATCGATGACTACCTGCGGAACCAATTTAGAAATATCAACTCCATGTGAATAAAATTCCTTAATATTGCTAGAAGAAATAAAGCCCATTCCCGGAGATGTCATCAAAAAAACCATTTCCACTTCAGGATCTAAAAATTCATTGCCGGCCGCTAATTGAAATTCAAATTCAAAGTCGGAAACTGCCCTAAGGCCACGAATAATCGCACAAGCATGATGTTTCTTTGCTTCATTGACAATCAAATCTTTTGAAGTAATGACTTCAATACTATTAAGATTTTTAGTCGCCTCTTTAACCATCAAAGCCCGTTCTGAAGCACTGAAGTAGTATTTTTTATTAGGATTTTCCGCAACACAAACGATCACTTTATCAAATAAACAACAAGCTCTTTTGATAATATCAAGATGTCCGTTGGTAATCGGATCAAAACTTCCAGGATAGATTGCTGTTTTCATTTCTACTTCCTCCTTAATATATTTAAATAAATCGTTCCATAACGATACTGTTTAATATTAAACCTTTCATCATCATACTCATTATTGCTTTCAATAACTATTATTCCATTTTCCAAAAGTAATCCTTGTAAAATTTTATCGACACTATTTCGATAGTAATCTTCTCGTTTATACGGAGGATCGAGAAAAACGATTGAAAACTTTTTTCCTTTTAAAAGCAATTGATTTAATAAAGTGAGGTAATCTAAAAAATAAATTTCATAACTTTCGTTAACATTTAAATCTTTTAAATTCTTTTTTATTGTTTTAATAGCTTCAAGATTATGATCGTTAAAATAAACTTCTTTAGCACCTCTTGATAATGCTTCAATCCCAAAAGCTCCTGATCCACTGAAAAGATCTAAGACAACAGCATCGATAATTTCATTACCAAGAATTGACATTAAAGCCTCTCTTACACGATCGGTCGTAGGTCTTGTTAAAATAGTTTTAGGTTGTGCAATTAAGCGATGGCGATATTTGCCTCCAACAATTCTCATATTAAACCTCAAAATTATTATAAATTAACAAGTATAATTTTGCTATAGTTGACCAAAATAATAGCGTACTTCGGTACACGTTCCTCCCTACTTTAGAATCATTAATCAAAATTGTCCCCGCGGTTTGTTTAATGATTCTTTTTAATTAAAAAAAGAAAGTCCTACGACTTTCTTATCTACAAAATGGTGGCCCAAGCCAGGGTCGAACTGGCGACACACGGATTTTCAGTCCGTTGCTCTACCTGCTGAGCTATCGGGCCACACAATGGCGGATCAGACGGGAATCGAACCCGCGGTCTCCTCCGTGACAGGGAGGCATGTTAACCGCTACACCACTGATCCAAAATTTGAACCGCTTTTATATTATCGGTAAAGACACATAGAATTGCAAGTGTTTTTTTACTTTTATAGAAAAAAAGAAGACCCTAAGCGGGTCTTCTTTCATTGAATTGTTAATTAATATGGTTTACTATCTAAAGCAAAATAGGCACGGTCATGTGCACAAACAGGACAAACTTTAGGAGCCGATTTTCCAACGTGAATGTGACCACAATTTAAGCATTTCCAAACAACTACTTCATCACGATCAAAGACGATTCCTTTTTCAAGATTTGCTACTAAAGCAAGATATCTTTCTTCATGATTTTTTTCAATTTTGGCAACACCATCAAACATTGCCGCAATTTGTAAAAATCCTTCCTCGCGAGCTTCTTTAGCAAAGGTCGCATACATATCTGTCCATTCGTAGTTTTCACCGGCCGCTGCATCTTTTAAATTATCTAAAGTTCCAGGAATCGCACCTCCGTGTAATTGTTTGAACCACAATTCAGCGTGTTCCTTCTCATTTGCTGCGGTTTCCTCAAAAATTTGAGCAATCTGTACATACCCATCTTTTTTTGCTTTAGAAGCATAATATGTGTATTTGTTTCTAGCTTGAGATTCACCAGCAAAAGCAGTCATTAAATTTTGTTCAGTTTTTGATCCTTTTAGTTCCATTTTATATATCTCCTCTATGAAAAATATAATACTATTATTTCCAATTTTTGTCTAGTAAAACACTTTTCAATTGAATAAATCCGTTAATCCTTGAATTAAAAAAAAAGTAATGCCACACAAAACTATATTAAAAAAATCATATAAATTTTTTTAGCTTTTAAACATATTAATATAAAAA
>CANQCZ010000037.1 GCA_947591215.1 uncultured Bacilli bacterium
TAGTATTCTCAGCTAATTTTCAGTTTTTTTACTACTTTTTTTATTCTTTCAATTTTCTTTCTTTGTTTGTTGCACTTGCTTTTATAATTAACCATTAAAAATGTTAAGCAAATCGCCCCTTTATGGCACTTATAAAAGCACTCTTTAATAAACTAAAGTAGGAGTGATGCTTGTGCAACATTTAATAACATTAAACAATGTCACGAAATCTTTTTTTTCAGATCATGGTCAAGTAGATGTCCTAAAAAACATCACTTTTCATGTTAATGAAGGAGAAATCGTCGCATTAATCGGTCCTTCGGGTTGTGGCAAATCGACAATATTGAACCTTATTTCATCGTTAGAAAGTCCAAGCGTCGGTCAAATCGAAAAAAATTGTGTACTGGGATACATGTTTCAAAAAGACAATTTAATGCCATGGCGCAATGTTTTCGACAATATAAAAATAGGTTTAGAAATAAAGAAAAGTATCACTAAGGAGAACATCAAATATCTCAATAATCTTTTAGATAAATATGGTCTTAGTGAATTTAAAGATTACTATCCTAATGAACTTTCCGGGGGTATGAGACAACGTGTGGCTTTAATAAGAACCCTAGCCTTAAATCCCGATTTACTATTATTAGATGAACCATTTTCGGCACTCGACTCCCAAACTCGTCTCTATGTTCAAAACGATGTTCATGACATCATCCATAAAGAAAAAAAAGCAGCTTTAATCGTGACTCACGATATTTCAGAAGCTGTCGCTTTAGCGGATCGTATCATTTTGCTTTCTGCTCGTCCTTGTAGTGTCAAGAAAGAATTTGTCCTCGATTTTCCGCCAAACAGCAACCCATTAACCAGACGAGAAAGTGAGAAATTTTCTCTTTATTTTAACTTAGTGTATAAGGAGTTAAACAATCATGAAAAAGATCAATAGTTTAAGCGACTATCAAAAAGCTAAAAAGAAGAGAAAAATCACCAATATTATAATTCAATTATCAATATTAGTAATCTTCTTTGGCGGCTGGGAAATGCTCGCTAATTTCAATATTATCAACGAATTTCTGATTTCAAAACCAAGTGCGATTTACAATCTTTTTATCACCTATATCGCTTCCGGTCAATTGATGAATCATATCGGCATTTCGGTTTATGAGACATTGTTAGGTTTAATAATCGGAACTGTTCTTGGGTTTATAATTGCAACAATTCTCTACTTATCAGACCGATTGGCACAAATATTGGATCCGTATCTAGTAGTGTTAAACGCTTTACCAAAGACCGCTTTGGCACCAATACTTATAATTTGGGCCGGGACCGGAGTAAGAGGAATCGTCGTAGTTTCAATATCACTTTCGATAGTAATAACGATCATCTCTTGTTATTCCTACTTTAAAAATATCGACGAAAGTCTCATCAAAATGATGAAGACTTTCAACGCCACCAAATTGCAGATTCTTTTTAAAGTGATCTATCCAGCCAATATCGCTAATCTGCTTTCGGTGATTAAAATCAATATTGGTTTAGCGTGGATCGGTGTGATTGTCGGAGAGTTTCTGGTTTCACGAAGTGGTATCGGATATTTAGTGGTTTATGGTGGTCAAGTCTTTAGATTAGATTTAGTGATGATGGGAGTTATCATTTTATCGATTATCGCTTTATTGATGTATGAAATAGTAAATTTAATAGAATATTATTTCCGAAGAAAAAAGACTCATAAAAAAAGAGTAGATAAATAACTATTTAAAATACTGAAAAAGAAGGAATTTATCCTTCTTTTTTTATAAACATTCATATCTATCACACATATTAAAAATAGTGGCATTGAATAATGCCACTATCTTGACTATTTAAATATAAAACTACCATTTACCCAATCGATGGTAACCTTCGATTTTTCTTTAATATTGCCTCTTAAGATTTCACTGGCTAACGGAGTTTCAATTTCTTTTTGAATAAATCTTCGTAATGGTCTAGCACCATATAGTCGATCGAATCCTTCTTTTGAAATCACTTCCAAGGCTTGAGGCGTCACATTTAAAGTGATGCTCATCTTTTCTAGTCTCATTTGAAGTTCATCGATGAATTTTTGAGCTATCTTTTCGATTAAAGTTTGCTCCAATGGTTTAAAGTAAATGATCTCATCGATTCGATTTAAAAATTCCGGTTTAAACCGCTGCTTGAGTTCTTCTTCAACATGCTTTAAACTATCTTCATTATATCCTTCTAATAAATATGAAGAACCGAGATTACTGGTCATAATCAAAATCGTATTTTTAAAATCAACGATACGACCTTTAGAATCCGTCAATCGACCATCATCCAATACTTGTAGCAAGACATTAAACACATCCGGATGAGCCTTTTCAATCTCATCAAGCAAGACGATTGAATACGGTTTACGTCGCACAGCCTCAGTCAATTGTCCGCCTTCTTCATAACCCACATATCCGGGCGGCGCTCCCAAAAGTCGTGATACTGAGAATTTTTCCATGTATTCAGACATATCGATTCTTACAATTTGACTTTCGGAATCAAACAAATTAGCCGCTAAAGCCTTTGCAACTTCAGTTTTTCCAACACCGGTCGGTCCTAAGAATAAGAAACTACCGATCGGTCGATTTTCATCGTTTATTCCAGCGCGGGATCTTAAAATCGCATCGCTTACTTTTTCGATTGCTTCATCTTGACCGATCACTCTTTTCGCCAAATTGTCTTTAAGTGACAAAAGTTTATCTGTTTCGCTCTTCTTTAATTTATTAAGCGGAATTCCGGTCCACTTTGAGACTACCTTAGCCACATCTTCTTCTTTTACAACCTCATCTAACATCCGATCTTTTTTATCATTTGAAGCATCGGCAATCAATTTTTCCAATTCTGGAATGGTTTGATATTGTAGACGTGCTGCTTTTTCATAATCCGTGGCATTTAAGGCATGTTCTAATTCCAATTTAGCTTTTTCCAATTCCTGTTTAGCATTCTTGGAATGATAAAGTTCTTCCTTTTCTTTTTCCCATTTAGCCTTTAATTCGCTTTGACTTTGAGTTAAATCAGCAATTTCTTTATCCATCTTTTTTAAACGAGTTTTAGCAACTTCGCTATCTTCTTTGCTAAGCGAAACTCGTTCAATTTGCAATTGCATCAATTTCCGATTAATCTCATCTAATTCCACGGGCAAAGAATCAATCTGCATTCTTGTCGCGGCACAAGCTTCATCGATCAAATCGATAGCCTTATCCGGCAAAAAACGATCAGAAATATATCGTTTCGATAAAGTCGCCGCAGCAACTAAAGCCGAATCGAGAATTCTTACGCCATGATGAGATTCATATCGCTCTTTAAGACCACGGAGAATGGAAATCGTATCTTCAAGCGTCGATTCATCGACCAATACTTTTTGCATTCTTCTTTCAAAAGCCGGATCTTTTTCAATATATTTGCGATATTCATCCAACGTAGTTGCTCCGATACAGTGAAGCTCACCACGAGCAAGCATCGGTTTTAATAAGTTAGCGGCATCCATCGCCCCATCGGTTTTTCCCGCTCCAATAAGAGTGTGAATTTCATCGATGAACATGATGATTTTACCTTCCGATTTTTTTATTTCATTTAAAGTTGCTTTTAATCTCTCTTCAAATTCTCCTCTGTATTTAGCACCAGCAATAAGCGCACCTAAATCCAGTTCATAAATAGTTTTGTCTTTTAAAGAAAATGGTACATCGCCTTTAAAAATTCGCCAGGCTAAACCTTCGACTATTGCCGTTTTACCAACACCCGGTTCACCGATTAAAATCGGATTGTTCTTGGTTTTACGCGATAAGATTTCAATCACACGACGAATCTCTTCATCACGACCGATAACCGGATCAATTTTTCCTCTTGCCACATCCATCGTCAAATCACGACCATACTTTTCAAGCACTTCATAAGTTTGTTCAGGATTAGCATTTTCGACATGTTTGTCACCACGAATTTTTTTAATGGCTTCTTCAAAAGTACGTTTTTCAAAATTCGGAATGTTCATCAATTTATTTGCAAGAGAATGACGTGAATCAAAGATTGCTAAAATTAAGTGTTCAACACTTAAATATGAATCCTTATATTCACTCATATATCGTCTTGCATTATTAAGTAGATTATTAAAATCGGTCGATAAATATTGCTGATCAAACGAAGACGACTTTGCTCTTTCTTCAACATATTTATTAACTAATTGCGATATTGCGCTAGTTTTAACGCCTACTTTAGAAGCGACATTTAAAAGCATTGATTCCGGATCATCAATCATCGCTTTCAGTAAATGTGGAACATCGATCTCTTGACTTTGATGATCACGAGCGATCGTTCCCGCTTGATTAATTAAAGTTATCACTTTTTCAGTCATATTGTTTTCCATCAATATCACCCCTTTAGCACTTATTATATCCAAGTGCTAAAAATAGTATACCACGCTCTTTAGCAGTGTCAATACCTAAGTGCTAATTTTTTTAAAATGACCAGTTAACCGGAAAAACTATTTGAGTGATAATAAGGTAAGCCACATATCCAATATATAACGATACTAAAATTCCACCTTCGATTTTATTGACTTTGTTAGAAGTTAAAGCAAAGATAAAAATCAAAATACAAATAAATAATCCAAAACCCAAGTCGATAATCACGCTTGGAGAAACCAAAAGTGAAGTTCCTAACGAACCGGAAATCGTCGCCGAAATACCTAAAATCAATAAAATATTAAAGATGTTAGACCCAACCGCATTACCTAACGCAATGTCATTTTCACCTTTTTTAGCGGCAACAATGGAAGTTACTAACTCTGGTAAAGATGTTCCAACAGCCACGATGGTAAGTGCCACCAAAGCTTCACTCATGCCGAAAAACTTCGCGATATAAGAAGCGGTTGAAGTAACGCATTCTCCCCCAAACCAAATCGCGGCAATTCCTCCTATAATGAAGATAATCGCTTTCCAAAGTGGTTCTTCCTTTTTTGTCTCTTTTTCCTCATTATCATCATTTTGCTTGAATTGCTTTTGTTCCTTTTTGGCAAAAACAATTTGTAAAGTGATAAATCCAATAAATATCATTAATAGAATAATTCCAACCCATAATCCTATTTGTTTTGGTGTAATTAACCAGGAAACAATAAATACCAAAGCTGTAATTGCAATTAAAAGCGGCAATTCAAACTTTAACATCGATTTTTTGACAGCTATCGGTATCAATAAAGCAGACATTCCAAGAACTACCAAAGAATTAAAAATGTTAGATCCTATGACATTCCCAACCGACATATCCGCCTTATGATTTAATGCAGCAACAAAACTTACTGAAAGTTCAGGAAGTGAAGTACCTATTGAAACAATCGTCAAGCCGATAATCAAAGCCGATATTTTCAATCTCCGTGCGACAGAAGAAGAACCATCAACAAAAATATCAGCGCCAACCACAAGCAAAATCATTCCGATAATCAAGAACAGAATATTCAAAAACAAAGTCATAAAGTTACCTCATAACATAGCCTTTTTAATTATAACTTTAAGTTCAAGTTTATAAAAGCGATAAAGTAGTTAAATATAATTATTGTTTTTCAAAGTATTTATTTTGCCTTAGAGCATAGTAAAGTGGGATTCCTAAAATTACTAATACCGCTGCTTCTCCACCTAACACCGATAACATATTAATAAAATACATTGACAAAGCTTCGGTAATTAAGCCAAAAGTTAATGGAATAATAAAAGCATTGCACAAAATTGGTGGTAAAATTCCTAAAATTATGCGATATGGTTCCTTTTTTATTTTGCGACCAATCAAGTAAGTAATAAATGCTGCCAATAAAGTCGCTAAAGGTCCGACGATGATATCAACGATCCCGTTGCCTTGAAGGTTAGCAATGAAACATCCTACTGTCAAACCAACAACAGCTTCCGGAAAAAATAACGGCAAGATTGTCATTGCTTCGCTGACGCGAAATTGCACTGGTCCATAACTAATCGGAGCCAATGCAAGTGTTACGACTGCGTAAAGTGCGGCGATAATCGCTGCTTTTGCTAAAGAATTTGTGTTTTTTTTCATTTTCTTCTCCAAAAAAAATTCCCCGACCATCGGGGAACTAAAAAAACTAATCCATAGTTTTGTTTAGAGACAGGATGGTTTCGAACTGTCTTTGCATGATTATTTTAAATTAAACTTTTTTTTCATACAAGAAATTATTGGGTTTTAAGCAAAAAGAAAAGAGATAGGAGAATAAACCTCTTATCTCTTTTATTATTCGTATAAACTCTATGCTTCTACGGAAGTATATGTAATTGCAAACTCCCAAACTATGACACGTTCAGTTGTGGATATTTCTAAAGTACTAGTTTCATCAAATTCGAAAGTTAATTCTTCCGGAGTACAATCTTTAGCAAAAAGAGTCGTTGGAGTTTTTTCAACATTATTGATCGTTAATTTTGTACCCGATTTCCAAACGACTAATTTAACGACAACTTTCGAAATCTTGACATTATCATCAAAATTAATATTTAATGTACCGGCAGTATTGCTTTTACCAATTTTAATACAATTCTCATAGGAGAAGTAATTAGTAGTATCCGATTTATTACCCTTGTATGCACCCGGATAAACAAATGACACATTTGAAACTGAAGTTGGTTCAATATCTCCGTCAACTTTATTAAATTTTTCGAAAAGATCACCAGCAGTTGCGTCAGTATACGCAGTATCATATTTAGTATCGTCTGGTGAACTTGCAACAAAACCATAATTTGCAGTCTTTACATCACTGGTAGCCGGAATAACCGTAACATTAACGACACAAGATTTTGTTTCATCTTCATGAGATTTGACAGTAATAGTGGTTTGACCTGCCTCTAAACCTTTAACTCTTCCTTCAACTACCTCAGCATATTGCGGATCAGCAACTTCATAAATCAATTCTTTATCAGTTGCATTTTCAGGTAAAACTTTGGCTTCTAAATCCACAGATTTTCCTACTTCTACTTCAACCGAATCTTTAGCTGTAACACCCGTAACAGCTTGGTGTGGTGCTTTATGGATTTCAACATCAGTAGATTCACCTAATGAAAATTGAAGTCCGTTAAACCAACCGATATTAATTCCTATAAAGTCAAAAGTGTCACCACTTGCAACATTATCGAGATCGAGTTTGGTTTTCAATTCATCTTTAATATTACAATATTTATCAACTCTTAATGTTACGCTTTGACCATCGAAAGTAAATGTTAAATTGCTAGCGTTATTAACATCAACAGAACCACTTACATAAGTCAAACCCTTAATTGTAACTAATTTAGATTGCGATTTTTGATTCAATTCGCTTACATGTTCAATTTCAGTTGGTACAATTGGAGTTCCTTCACTTACCTTTTCAAGAGTAGCAGTGGTATCCGTTCCAAAAGTTTCAACTAATCCATAATAATTGGTAATTTTAGATGTTACTTTTACAACATCACCGACTTTTACTTCTACTCCGGAAAATTTGCTATTGTAGTAAACATAAATGGCGTATCCATCTTGATCTTGAACATAATATGAATTACCAACGAAACTAGTAATCGTTCCTTCAAAAGTATATTGTTCTGCCGAAGAAGTTTTACCATCTCCACTACCTAAAGCAATACCGGCATCTAACACTTCTTCAATCGACGAAAGATTAGTGTCATCGTCAGTACTTGAATCTTGATTTTCGCTATTTTCGCTGTTTTCACTATTTTCGCTATTTTCGCTATTTTCGTTATTTTCGCTATTTTCGCTATCGCTGACACTCTCGCTGTTAGAACTTTCGTTCTCGCTTTCAGAATTAACTTCTGAATTAGGATTAGAGCTAACATTCTCGCTTGGTTGTTCGCTTGCATTTGATGATGGCGCTGAAGAACTTGTTGGATTTTGAGCTCCATCACAAGCCGCAAGTGCTAACAACACTAACGGAAGTAGAATAATCTTTTTTTTCATTCAAAAAAATCCTCCTTTTAATTATTCTAGTCCCATTATAAATGGTTTTTAATGTTAATTACAAGTTTTAAAATTTTTTTACAAATCTTTACAATTTGAAAATCTTTAAATGCAATTCACACTTTAACTTCTTTTTTATCAATTTTTTTCTTTATCAAGAATAAAATAAAAAGAGGTGATTTTATGTTTTTTCATTTTGTAAAAAAAGGTGATTCTCTTTATAAGCTATCCAAACATTATGGCGTCAGCATCAAACAATTGGTTGATGATAATGATCTTTCTTCTCCAAGCGATCTTGTGATCGGTCAATGTCTCATTATCAAATTGAAGAATCGCTCTTATCGTCCTTCAAAAGGCGAAACATTACAACAAGTAGCAAACAATAACTTTATTTCAGTAAGAAAATTAGTAGACGATAATCCATATCTTAAAAATATGACAACCTTCACAGGAGAAGAGAAGGTGATGATCGATTATGATTTAGATCAAAAATACAATCTTGGTGTCAATGGTTATTGTTATACCGATATAAAGGAACGTCCATTAAACGAATCATTAAAGTATTTAACCTATCTCTCAATTTTTTCTTATCGTGTTAACTCCGATGGAAGTTTGAATTCCATAGCCGATGAAAAACTCATCGATCAAGCATTAAATTACAATGTTGCTCCGATAATGGTAATTACAAACACTAAAGAAAATGGTGGATTTGATAGTGAATTAGTTTCAAAATTACTAACATCTTATGAATATCAAGAAAAGTTGCTCAATCAAATTTTGACTACATTAAAAAGCAAGCGATACTACGGATTAAATATTGATTTTGAATATGTTAATCCAAATGACAAAGATAATTTTAGAGTGTTCGTCAATCGCGTTAAGAATCGAATAAAACCAGAGGGATTTGATTTATCAATCGCTTTAGCCCCTAAAGTCAGTAGCACCCAAAAAGGTTTATTATACGAAGCTCATGACTATGAAGAATTAGGAAAAATCGTAGATCGCGTGATTATTATGACTTACGAGTGGGGTTACACTTATGGTCCTGCGATGGCGGTGGCTCCGTTAAATAAGGTACGCCAAGTAATCGATTATGCCAAACAAGTAATCGATCCCAAAAAAATATATATGGGAATCCCTAACTATGGATACGATTTTATTTTGCCTTATGACAAAACGAAAGCTGCCAAGTCGATCGGAAATAAAGAAGCAGTCGATTTAGCCATTAAAGAAGGTGTGGAAATTAAATTTGATGAAACCAGTGAAACACCATATTTCCATTATAAAAAAGATGATGTTTTACATATCGTTCACTTTGAAGATCCTTGTTCGTTAAGTCGTAAATTTAACTTTGCTATCGATAGCGGAATCGGCGGAATCAGTATTTGGACCATAAATCGATACTATCGACCTTTATCGCTTTTAATAGATTATTATTTTACTGATAAAAAAGTCATTGACCGCGATTAAGACATAATTTATTTCAAAATTAGATACAATTACTTTTTT
>CANQCZ010000038.1 GCA_947591215.1 uncultured Bacilli bacterium
TGTCTTTTAATTTGTCTAAGGCGTAAGCTTCGGGCTTTTCTCCTTGCGGCTAACGCGCGCTCGCTTATTCAGACGCCCGCCACAGTGCCGTTTGATTTTACGTTTGCTTGTGATTTGACATTGTTTGCGTTTACGGTATAATAATTAAGGTAAACAAAAATTCAGCGAACGGGGAAAGACTGTTCACAGATGTTAGCGAAAGTAGGAAGTTTTATGAAAAAATTCTTTGTAGCTATTATTTTCGCCGTAATAAGTTGCGTATTCTTTGCGGCTTTTGCGGGGTGTTCTGACAGAATTTCATCAATCACAGATATAGAACGTTTTTCCGATATGCAATGTCAGGCGGATAAAATCAAGGTTGATTTTGATAACGGCACTCAGGCAGGCTTTCCGTTTACGGTTACAGACAAAGATGAAGTTACCGCCATTATGGATTTGATTTTCAATACTCCGTTAAATTACGGCGGAAAACTGAAAGAAATTCCGCCTTTGGGTAATACCGTTCTCACAGTTTATCAAGGCGAAAAGACATATACGCTTGGCAAGTATTTCATTGCCGAAGGCGAAAACTATTATTCATTTTCGACCAATGAATTAGCCGTCCAAATTGATTTGATTGCCGAAAAGTACGGCGCTTTTGATTTTGAAATCAAGGGGCAATAATGTAAAACTTCAATTTACGGATAAACTCGATGAAAAAATAAAACAATTATTGATTGTCTTATCGTTTTGCTTTATACTTGCGGTATTAACCGTTTATATATCTTCTCGACCCGTTTTTTGAACCGGATTTCCTTTCTAGTAATGTATTATAAGATAGATTGAATTGATTTTGATATTGTTAAAAAGCTAAACAAAATGAGAGCGAACTACAAATGCGCTAAATTTTACTTGACATTATACTTAAATATAATTATACTTAAATATAATTATAAAATATATAGATGTATAAAATTATAATAGGAGAATGTTATGAAAAAACGCTTATTGGCAAGTATCTTACTCGCTGGCGCGCTAACGGCATCATTTTGCCTTTTCGCATGCAATCAGGGCGATAAAAAGCCCACCGGGGATAGCGGCATCACCGGTCAGAATCCCAATGATCCCTCTACTTCGGACCTAAATGCCGAATTAAACGGAGCATTAACGCAACTGCTATCCGACGGCAACGTCACGGCGGAAATTCAACTTTTTGTCGCACACTACAAGGATTTTACCCTTAAGGACGGAAAGTACACTTGCGCCGAGATTGCATCCGTTAACGGATTCACCTGCAAGAACATCGAAATCACGCTGGAAGATAAGAAGGTCTTCAAGGTGACGTATGAACTCCGCACTGAGTCAAAGGAAACGCCCGACCGCCTCATCACAATTGATAAGGACGGAGTAACAAAAACAGACATTCCCAAGCCTACCGATGATAAGCCGATGGACGAGAACGAATGGAACAATCAGGCAGAGATCTTTGCAGACGTAACCAACTACACGCTCGAACGCGTGCGCGTGGAGAGTGGCGAATACATCGCCACCATGAAGCTCGACGGCGATACATACTATGAAGACGTCAACTGGGCGGCGAACAACATATTCGACAAAGAAAACGGCAAATTTTATCGCTATCGCAAGGCTGTATTCTCGTCGGAATGGGTCAAGACGGAAGTGGATGAAGATGAATATTCGGATTATACGGAAACCCCGAGCCTAATGGTTACCGTTGCGGCGCAGGCCGTGCAGGAGAACTTCTCCAACTTCACCTTCGAAGGGGGCATCTACACGGCAGACGAGTTAAAGGTACATTTCTTCATAGACTTCACCCTTAAAGATATGCAGATCACAGTCAGCGGCGGCAAGATCGTACGCGCAGTCTGCATCCTCGTGGGCGGTTACGATAACAAAGGCGATGAGCGCATCACCGTCGATCACATCGGCTCCACCGAGATTGAGTTTCCCGAAGAATATACCGATCAAACGACCCCTTCGGAAGGCGGCGCGACGGAGATAAATGAAAGCAAATGGAGAGAGCAATTCTCTTCCGACAGTTTCACCATGGTGGCAACACCGAACGGCTTCGTGGTCGAGCAGGGCACTTTCCGCATTGACGGCAATAACCTCGAAATTGATCAGAAGAGCGCCGACATCGAATGGGGCGGGCATGTGAGATTTATCTGGGAGAACGGCGCCTATCAAGAATATGTCTATTATGAAAACTCTCCTGCGGGGACGATGTGGATGAAAATGTCTCCCGAAATGTCGTCCGGCGGCGATACCGCGAAAGCGATAGCCTCGTACAAAGAGCATTTCACGCTGTTTCTCAATGAATTTGCGCGTTTCACCTTGAAGGACGGAAAGTACATCTGCGACGATTGCACGATGAAGATCTCGGGTCCGGAAGGCAAAACGGAAGTCCGATGCACCGACATAGAAGTCGTGTTCAACGAAAAGGGCGAACTTGTTTCGTTCAAATACACCGAGACGGGGACCGTAAACGGAGTAGAACAGACGACCGTCTATGAATTTACGAACATTGGTAAGACAGTCGTAGAAGCCCCCGAAAAATACAACGAGATGTGAGTCTGACCAATACCCGAACGTTCGATTATAACAATCGACAGCCAAAGATCCCTGCATTTTCGCAGGGATCTTTTTATTCCTTTTAATTCGTTTTAATATCCACCCCCATAAATTAAGGAGGAACTTTTGTGAAAATCGAAAAATCAACAAAATCGACTATATTTTGTAAACTGCTCACAAAATCGGGCTGTTGTGGTAAAAATAGGGTGAAAATCGTTTCCCAATTATTTCCCAAAAGTAACAAAAATGAGAGAAATCCCAAAAAATTCCTCTCATTTCGCTGGTGCCCGAGATCGGATTTGAACCGATACGCCCTTGCGAGCTCTGGATTTTAAGGCAAATCGCCCTTATTTTCGGTCAATTTTGAGTATTTGAAAAGCATCGAAAACGAGGCGTTTTAAAGCAAAAAATCATTAAAAACAATCAAAATTAAGGCGTTTCCGCTTGTTCCCGTTTTCTGCAAAATTTCCGCACTTCCCAAAATTTCCCAATCATTTTCACATAAAATTATACATTTACAAAGGTAGAACCGCTTGCTATCCGCGGTTCTGCTTTCAAGATTTCAAAAATTTTAAAGTTTTGAAAGCGTAGGAATTTTGAAACTTATAGAGAAAACTCAATATATTGAAATCTTTATGGCAAAAGATTATCAGTATGTTGATAATCTTTTATATAAAATATTTCAATTTTTCATTGATTTTTGAAAAACTATCCATGCAGAATCACCAATATCATTAAAGTACGCAAGCGGTTTCGGCAAATACTCTTAAGGGGAAATTTAACATATCACCACGCATGCCATTCTCTCCATGTTGGATTTCGTGGAAAGTCAAAAAAGTAAAAATAATTTTTTAATAAAATGGTGAATTTCAACGAAAGACGCTAAAAGCTGAGTTATTAAAAGAATTACCTATAAATTTATCTAAAACAATTTATTGATTCTAACTTATTGGAATAATTTGAAGTAAATAGACATCTATTTACATCCGTTTGCGCAAGAATTTTATAATTTTGTATTTTCATACATAAAAATAACATAGCCAAATGGTTTAACTTGCTTTATAAATGGCTATTTTTTGCTTCCACCCAAATAGCCCCTAAAATAGCTATACAAATAATTTTTACACTTTATTAGTAATTTTCAATGTTTGCTAAGTGTTCTTTAAATTATATGACAACTGCCATTTTATTGGAAAAAAATATTCTATGGGCGTTGGATTGGGCTTGAAATTTTGTTTAATTCTGAATCGCTGATTTTTTATTTCCACTTTAGGATAGGCAACTCTAGTATACTTATCAACCTCACAAAAGATATTTTGACAATCAATCAATTGTAAATTTCGTCCAAAAAGATTTTTAAATTTTAATCCTCGCTTAAGAAATTCTGCCTCTTGATTTTCTGCCACATATTTAATAACATCTACATAATCCAGTTCATTAGATTGAAAACATTTTTGAATCCCCCTTATAGCCCCTGGGCCTGGAACAACAAATGACATCTCGCTAAAATCACATAGATTACTATAATTAATATCTATAGCAAATTGAAAAGCTAAAAAGTCACCAAATCCTGAATATGATTTAAGCAAAAAAAATAATTCTTTTAGAGATTGACATTTAGCAACATTTGCAGAAAATCCATTTTTAAAAATATAATTTAAAAGTTCTATGTATGCTAAATGCTTATTAGTGTAAAAGTTCGTAGTTTTTATTGGGGGAATTATATATGCCGCAGAAAAAACAGATCCTTCACTAACAATTTTTGTCAGTATTTTTTTGTACTTAGCTTCATTAAACGATTTAAATGAAATTTCACCTAATTCTTTTTCAACACTAATCCAAGTTTCAATTTTATTAAAGATTTTAAAAAACAAAATTCTAAAAAGAATATCTTCAGGAGAAAAAGTAGTTGAACTATAAATAATATTTTTAATTAAAAACTGACTAACTCTATCGGCAGCCCTATAGGTATTGGTAAACTTGTATTTCTGCAATATGGGGTCATCAGTCCAAGGATATTGGTCTCCATTAAATCGCGAAAAAAATATATCCTGCCGCTTACAGGCAAAATCCCAATAAGTATCAAATAATTTTGATGGCTGAAAATTTTTATTAAAAATTATCTCCACAAAAATCCTACCAATATTATATTCTTAATTGATAATTAGCTCATATGTAGGCAAAGTGTGTTTATTTAGTGTCCCATATTCTCCAAATATTTTATTAAAAAATTCTACATTATACATACTGTCTAATAACTGATCGTCAACGGATTCCAATACTATTGTATATGTTGATCGTTCTTTATTCGAAATAACAAATTTCACTTTAAACGTTATATGTTTATCAGAAGTATATTCTATTTCGCATTCTTTTTCAAAATCAAAATTACGTTTACCTGTGTCCTGACCATCTCTAAATATTTCTGCGTAAGTTCTACTTTGATTCCATAAACTCTTCAATATATCCTTAAGGCTATCTTCTTCGTCTTTTCCCAAAGAAAATTTTTCTCGAATAATAAATTTATTCCCACTACGTTCATCAAATTTTGGCACCAAACCTTTAAACTCATAATTTGAATTCTTTGCTGTATATAGCTCTGAAATGCGTTTTCTTCCCCATTCCTGCGCATCATCCATCATAATAAGCAGAAACGCAAAAGTAAACATATCTAAGTGATAAATATCATGACAAGTGTGTGCAGAAATTGTACGTAGTATTTCGCGACGAATATAAAATTGACGCGCTTCCTCAGAATCAAATACATAATCTTCATTTACGTTAAAATCTGATTCCAAAAAGTAAATAAGAAGTTTATAAATGATAATTGCACTCAAAACCCCATGGTTATTTCTTTCCAAAGATTTTTGTAATTTGAAATAGTATTTAGGTTGTAATCTAGCGACATATCGGTCAGTTGCGTTTTCTATTTTTGTCGCAATTTGCGAATTAAATTCGGCATTATCTAATTGATTAACTTTATGCATTTTAGAGCTCATAAATCTAATAACGAAATCATTCATATTGTTTTGAATTCCGCTAAAAGATAAATCCATAGTTATATCTGAATTTGCGACAAAAGACCGCATCATATTTTTAGTTTTTTCAATTATACTTTGTGATTTTTCCAACGGATATCCTAAATCATGTGTAAGTGCTATCATGGACCATATGCTTAATTTTTCCAAATTGCTTATTTTAAAATCAGGATGGATATTGATTTTTTTGAGATATTCACCTTCGTGATCTAATAAACATTCCATACCCAATAGCCATACTCGAAAAACATGCACAACATGATCACGATAATATTTACCTCCACCATATAGCATGCTCTCAAATTCTGTGTACTTTTCAAAATAGTCACTTAATTCTTTAGCGCCATAGGCAATAGGATGCTTATTTTCATTTTCTATAAATGGTTCTCTTTCATCAAAATAACGTAAGCATTTTATAGATTTGCTAATAACTGTTTTCCAAATATCTTTAATATCATCTATATAATTGAAAATCCGAAATTCGTCGTCATTTTGTCTTATATCTAGGTTTTTTAATTTCTTTTTTATATCATTATCTAAAGGATGTTCAATGAAACAAATTTTAATTCTATGTTTTATATTGCTTTCGGCTTCTCTATCATTTTTGAATTTATTTGTTTGTGCTAAAGCATTAATTATGTAACCGGGTTCAACAAGCGTCTCAATTTTTTTGAGTATAGAGTCAATTAATCTTTTATCTTCGTTATTAGTCATTTTTTATGTCCTCATTCAACTGCTTTAATATATATTGACCTATACAATTTTCGCAATTCCCTTCGTTGGAAAATTTTTTTATTAGAGCCCTAACTTTAACTAAATAGTCAGATGTGTTATAGATTGTTACCAAATCTGTATCATAAATACTGGAAGGTGCAATACTTAATTGTTTTGAATCAAGATTTTTAAAAACTTCACATGGATATACTTTCCCATCAAATCTAATATTCAGCTTGCCATTGGCCGCTTCGCAATGACTTTCTTCCGTTTCCCCTAGTATGGGTGTTCCAATTCGTATGGGATAGCTCTTATTGTTTTTGATATCTAATAGTTTAATCCTTAAATCTTCTAGCTCTGATTCTGAAAGTTCTAAACTGCTTTCATTAATTTTTGCCCTGCCGTGAGTTACAAGTCGTAAGAAACTCACCTTTGCTATATTTTCTTTAAAGCAAAAGTCAATAACTTTTTCTATTTGATTAATGTTTAACTTCATAGGAACGAAATGAGCTTCTAACTGTATTTTTAAATTTGAAGCTGATTTAATAGTTTCTTTCAAAAATTTAAAGCAACCCGTTGTCCCCATTATAGTATCATAAATATCTTCATCAATAGCTTCAATATTTAGGATTATTTTTGTAACCTTATTTGCAATTTGATTTAAAATATTTTTCGGAACGGTCGTTTTGTTTCCGTTTTGATCCAAATAAATTCCGCTACTATATATATAACTATTTAATCCATGATCTGAAATGTAATTAATCATTTCGCAAATGTCAGGATGTAAAAAGGGCTCTCCGCCAGAGAAGCAAATGGTCTTTAGCCCTAAATCTTTTGCGGAATCAATCAATTCTTTAAATTTAACAAATGAAATTTTTTCTGCGCAACTCGCATTGGACGATGAAGAACAATGTACACAGTTGTTTGGACATTTTCTAATTACTTCAATAGAAATCTCTTTTAACATAATTCTCTCCAATTGTTATTTTATCAGACCTTTAAAAAGTTCACTATCTATTTTTAAAAGGGCTTTTACAAGTTCATCTATACGTTTTTTGCCTAGCTTTCGTTCAAATCCAGCTTTAAAAGAAAGACCACGCATCGCAAGTCCACGATTAGCAACATTCATAAAAATATCTGACATATCTTTTAAAAATTCTTCTTCGAAAATTTCTAATTTCCAATAAGAGTCTATTAAATTTTTGATATCTTGGGCCAAGCACTCTGTTGTATTATAATCTTTTTTCACATTAACCTCCATTTTTAGCATTATAACAAATCGGGATTTTTTTGTCAATAGTTATATAACTAGTTTTTTAACAAAACTTGATAAATGTACCTTTTTTACAAAATAATCTTTTTTTCACTAATTTCATAATTAAAATAAATTATGATATAATAACAGACTAGTTAAACGTGTTTGACCCGAAATTTCAAGGGTAAGTAACAAATGCATGGCTGGCAGAGCAATTCTTTTGCGCACCTATGCGCTGCAAATATCAATTAAAGCTATGCCCGAAAGTAAAACACCTCCATTAGGTGTGTGGATTTTATTAAAGTAAAACCTCTCACAGTATTTTGATATTTTTATAATTTATCGTTTATTCAACTATCCCGAAATATCTCAACAACGCCTTGTACGCGTCTTGCCCGTCGAGGCAGGTGTCAATCAAATAAACTCTTTCGTTTTCCCATTCACGCAAGCCGCGATAGTAAAACATTTTCTTGCGGTCCTCGATGATGAACGGGATTATGTTATACCGCAAACATTCCTTGAAACATATCAGCCTGCCCACCCTGCCGTTGCCGTCCTGAAAGGGGTGAATACGCTCGAAATTATAGTGAAATTCAACTATGTCCTCGATTTTTATTTCCGTTTTGCTGTTATAGTTTTGTAACAGCTCATTCATTTTTTCTGCGACTTTGGACGGCGCAACCGTTTCAATCCCGCCTACCACGTTAGCTCTTTTCTTGTATTCGCCGACGTTGAACCAGGCAAGATATGAATCCTTCGTGCCCGTCTTTAAAATTTTATGCAGGGTTTTGATTATATCTTCGGTGAGGGGCTGTTCGGCGCAGTCTATAACGTAGTCCACCGCGCGGAAGTGGTTGGCGGTTTCGATGACGTCGTCCACGGGTACGCCTTCCTCCGCGCCTATCGTGTTTGTCTCGAATATCAGGCGGGTTTGGTCCTCGGAAAGGTGGCTTCCCTCTATGCGGTTGGAGTTGTACGTCAGGCGGATTTGCGTTTCGTGATACAGTCCGCCGCTTAACTTTGCACTCTTTTCGTCGCGCAACACTTGCAAAACGGGGTTGTCGCTTATCTCTCGGCAAATATCCTCGCTTTTACAGCCGAAAAAATTGCATAGCCTGTTTATGACGTTGTCGGCAATCTTTTCACCCTTTGAAATCTTGGCAATCGTGCGCGAAGATATGCCGGCTTTCGCTGTCAAATCGGACTTTTTCAGCCCGTTTTTCTTTAAAATTTCCAAAAGCCCCACATAAGAAATCATATCTCACCTCTTAAATCTTTACTTATTATAGCATATTGCCCATAAAAAGTAAAGATTTTTACTATGAAATCTGGGAAAAGTAAAGAAAAGATACAGACGACAAAACAACCTGATTATAAAAACAAATCACGGCATACTATTGATTTTACCGTTAAAAAATGTTATTCTATATAAGGAAGATTTTTGAAAAAAATTTTTTAATTGTGCTGTTTTTTGTCATATTTAGTATTGTATAATGTTCACGGAGGCTAAAATGGGCATTTTTAATTGGATTTTTGGCACAGACGATTCCGAAGAAAGCCAACTTGAAGATATGATACTTATGGACATGGACGACGAGGACGAGTAACTTTTGTTAAGGAGAAATTTATGCCGACGAATGATTTAAAGTTTTTTACA
>CANQCZ010000039.1 GCA_947591215.1 uncultured Bacilli bacterium
GTAATTTCCATTTCGGTATGTAAATAATTTGCTTTATCTTCTCCCGTATAAATAGCAACTGCGACAGTGGTTTCCGCGTTTAATGTTTGATTAGGATTTTGCCACGTCCAATTTTCATAACCTAATGAAATCTCACTTAACGTAGTGAAATTTCCCTTGACTTTAATGATATTATTGGGTCGATTGAACGGATAATCGGCTTGCTTTATTTGGAATGCTTGAGTTATTTCTCCGGTATACTTCCAATTTCCTTTAATAATCATCGAAGCTGTACCGGCATTAGTATTGTTTTTGAAAGTCACACTATAGTCGATACCGGAATGCAATTCATTGCCTTGGTAGAGGACTTTGATGTTCGGTGTAATCGCCTTACCGTTATATGTATATTCTCCGACGATTTCAACCAC
The DNA here is from genome assembly GCA_947591215.1 of uncultured Bacilli bacterium. GTDB lineage: Bacteria > Bacillota_I > Bacilli_A > RFN20 > CAG-449 > CANQAG01. The sequence continues at coordinate 408 of CANQCZ010000039.1, forward strand.
GGCACTTGAAAGATCAATGTTGGCTGGAGGAGCTTGATTAAGGCGATTGACTTTGACACTACATGTTTTCTTTCGATAGTACTCGGCATCATCGCCGATATATCTTAACGAATAACTAAAATCCGATATACCGGTCTTTAAGGTGACATTTTTATCGATCCATTCCCAATTTATCGGTGTTGGCACTTGGTTGAGATTAGTCACATTGTAAACGTCGATGGTTCCACTTATTGCACCGGGCGGTGTTTCCGGTTTTGCCACTTCGAAAGTAGTCGTTCTTGTCCCGAAATATTTATTGATACCTCGAATTTCGACGGTGGCTTGTCCAGGTGCAGCATTATCGATAAAAGCGATGGTGTAATCTTGATCTTTTAGCAATCGTTCATCGCCAAAATACACATTAATGTCTGGAATCTGCGGTTTACCCTTTTCGTAATACATAAATCTACTTGAAAGTTCGATTCGCGCGTTTTTCAAGTCGTTATCTAAGATTGAAACACGCGGAACGGTGTTAGTGATGGCTCTTAATCGAACACTCATCCCGGATGCGTAATCGGCGTAAGAACCAGCAGTGCCTTTTAAACTAGTCCAAACATCATTGTACTTACGATAAGTCATATCGTTGACCGATTCTTTGCTTTCCGCAGCATAAAACGGAAATAGCGGATTACCCGAAGCATCTTGTCCGCTGATGACAAGAGAAAAATATTCGCCTTGTTCTAGATTTATCGGTTCATCAAAATTGACCGTATAAAACCCATCATCTTCAAAATAGACATCTTTTTTATGAGCCACAAGCGTACCAGCATCTGGAATATTTCTCGAATCGTTGACGTTACCGGGATTAGCGTATGGCAATTTATATACTTTGATATCAGCCGTCAACTGCGTATTCCTAACTCCAAATTGCACGGCCGTCAATTGTTCTTGTTTTGTGGCACTTGAAAGTTTGGCTTCATAAATAGCGCCATGAGCATCGGTGATATAGCGCGTTTCATTATCGGTCACTTGTCCATCATAATAATAGATGTTTTGATAATGATCCCTAAGTCCCATATCGACAACGTAAAGGTTATTGCTTAAATACGAATCATAAGCCAAATAAAAACAATATCTACCATCGACTTCATTTCCACCCGGGCCCCAACTGTTTTTTACGATCCACGCTCCATTTGAACTTGGTTGATCGGGTCGAAATTTATCTTTAGAAATGGTGTCATCCCAACCGACGATAAGCGACGCATGGCCTAAAGAAGTTCCATCACTATGATAAACAAATTGTTGATAAGTAAATTGCGGCGCTTTATATTCCATAGTCACCGCACCATATTTTAGAATGGCCTGTTTAATGGCCTCTTCGCTTTTTTCAATCTGTTTGAAACCTTCGACAAAATAATCTGACTGCGTTATGCGGTTTTTAATAGTAACGTCACTAGCGGAACTATAGTTTATTTTTTTGATCGGTGCATATCCTTGCGACATCGCCATAAAGGCATCATCGGCATGACCCCCGTTACTGCGCCAAGTGCTAAGACTATATGTATCGTTAGTCGTAAGATATAAAGGATCGTTTTTTCCGTCACGATTAAACCGCACATAAGCGGCTTCGATATCATCTAAATCGAGGGTATCCTTATCAACGCTTGGATCGACACCATCCCGCAAAATGTTTGCTTCTACGGCTCCAATCGCAGCATAAGCCCAACATATTCCTAAACTTCCCTGATTTTTCTCTTTGGTAATATATCCAAAGTCTCTTCCGTCAAATCTTGAAAGATTATTTGCCCAATAATTCAATTGTTCTTCATTTGCCTTTTGAAGATCGCTTAATGCAGCGGGAGATTCCTGTATAAGGTTTATATTTTTTTGATCTGAATTTACAAATAGTTTTGTTGGCTTATTTAATTCAGTTGTAAAAGCACTCCCATGAAGTGAGAGAAGAAATACTTGAAATAAAGCCATGACTGATAGGAGGATTTTTTTCATAATAATCATCATGATTTTACAAAAGATTAGTTTAAAAGTCAAACAATGACCTTATATCTAAACTATTACCTTACAATAACTTATAAAATTTAAATAATAGATAATATTTATTACTGATTAATTTAACGTCGGCACTCCGTTTTCATAATGCCATTCATCTCCCCAGTAAACTGGTCTATCATCATTCCATACATCATACCAACCTTCCGGCTCTGACGCTGATTCACAATAGATGGTTAAGGAATTACAATCTCCGAATGCATAGTATCCGATGCTTGTGACACTACTTGGAATGATGATACTTTCTAAAGAAACACAGTCTAAGAATGCAAAGTATCCAATATTGGTGACACTATTTGGAATGTTGATACTTTCTAAAGAACTACATTCACAGAATGCATACCCTTCTATACTTGTGACACTGTTTGGAATAGTGATTTTTGTTAAGGAATTACAAAATGCAAAGGCATAGGCCGCTATAGCCACAACCGGTTTTCCTTCATACATCGATGGAATTTCTACCACTTTAATATTATCATTATTATCAAATTTTCTTAATACGTAACCTTCATCAGTCAAATAATAACTAAACATTGACTGAACACTATTTTCAGAACTTTCTTGATTATTGCTATCACTAGAATTATCTTCTTGAGTACCATTATTAGAACAACCAAACAAACTAATGATAGTAAATAAACTAATGATAAATCTGATTACTTTCATAATTCCGCTCCTATGTTTACCAAAAAAATCTTGCTAATATGAATATATTATAGTCTTTTTCAATTTTGTCAAATAGGAAATTAAGATCGATCATATAGTTTTAATTATTTAACCTCGGTACTCCATTTTGATCATAATGCCATTGATTACCCCAATAAACTGTTATATCACTAGAATTCCAATTAATATCCCAGCCACTTGGTCTTGACGATATTTCACAGTATATGGTTAAGGAATTACAAATAAAGAATGCATATTCTTCGATTTTTTTAACACTTTCCGGGATATTAAAACTTGTTAAGGAACTACATTCTTTAAATGCGCATGCTCCTATTTTTTTGACACTGCTTGGAATTGTAATATTCGTTAAGGCCTTACAACCACGGAATGCGTATTTTCCAATACTGATTAATTTGCTATTATCTTCAAAGCGGACACTTTGTAATTGAGTACAATTTTCAAATGCACTTGTTCTTATCTTAGTGACGCTGCTTGGTATCGTGACGGTTTTAATAAAATCACACCCGGCAAAGGCACCTGTTCCAATCATATCAATTTCTTCTAACACGATGTTCTCTTCTTGAAACAATTTTCCATCGATATATAGTTTTTTCATCGCTAAGGGATTGGCGAAATCATCGTCAAAATAGATATTTACCCATTGAGAAATCGTTCCATTATAGACTACTTTTTCCAAAGAGTCACAATCTTTAAATGCTTGGTCTTGTATAGTATTGATGCTGTTTGGAATATTAATTGTTGTTAAAGTGTCACAATAGCAAAAGGCATCGGCAGGAATAATTGTGCCACCTAAAATGGTTATAGTTTTCAATGATTTAGGAATACTTTCAAACATTTCAAAATAAGCATCTAATGCTTTATCCATAAATGGCAATGTCAAAGCTTCTAAAGAAGTGCACTTTTCAAATACCCCTTCTCCTATATTTCTAACACTATCGGGAATCGCAATACTTGTTAAGGAACTACAGCTAGAGAAGGCATTCTCGTCTATACTTTCTAACCTACTATTAGGCGCAAAAGTCACACTTTGTAATTTAGTACATTCAGAGAATACGCATCTTTCAATACTTTTGACGCTACTTGGAATGATGATATTTTCTAGAGAACTACAATTGTAGAATGCAAAGTTTCCTATATTAATAACACTACTTGGAATGGTGATGCTTGTTAAAGAACTGCATTCAAAGAATGAATATTGCCTAATATTTGTGACGTCATATGTTTTTTCGTTAATTTCTATTGTAGCTGGTATTTCTACATTTGTTGCTGTTCCAATGTATTTTATTACTGCAGCTTTTTCATCGATAACAACATATTGGATACCGTCTTTTTCAATAAAATTATTTTCATTAATTCCCCAGTAAACCAGACTATCGGAAGAATTCCAATCTTTATCCCATTTACTTGGTTTTGATGATGCTTCACAATAGATAGTTAAGGAAATACAAATGCTGAAAGCATCCTTTCCTATATTTGTAACACTACTTGGAATGGTGATATTTGTTAAAGAACTACATTCACAGAACGCCTTTGCTTCGATGTTTGTGACACTCTTTGGAATTATGACATTTATTAAAGAATCGCAGCGACGGAATGCACCACATCGGATACTTTCTAATTTGCTATTTGGTTCAAACGTAATACTTTGTAATTGTTTGCATGCCCCAAATGCCCCACTTCCGATATTTGTAACACTATTTGGGATATGGATACTTTTTAAGGAAGTACAATTAAAGAAGGTCAAGTAATCTATGCTTGTAATCGTGCTTGGAAGCGTAACGTTTTTTAAAGATTCGCAATAAGCAAATGCCTCATTTTCTATGCTAGTGACACCCTCTTTAATAGTGACTGTTTTAATAAACTTATAGCTAAAAAACGCATTTGCCGCTACTTTATCTATTCCTTTTAAAACAATATTCTCTTGTAATTTATTGTTTATGTATAATTTAGCATGATTATTTAATGGATTTGAACCTTCGGTAACAAAATCAATACTCGCCCATTGAGATATGGTTCCTTTATAATTTACTCGCTCAAGGGAATTACAATCAAGGAATGCACCTACTCCAATACTTGTGACACTTCTTGGAATCGTGATTGTTTTAATAAAATCGCAACCGGCAAATGCAGATGACCCTATTTTAGCAATTCGATCTAAAACAATGTTCTCTTCTTGAAACAATTTTCCGTCGATATATAGTTTTTTCATCGCCAGTGGATTTGCCTCTTTGTTATCGAAATCAATACTTGCCCATTTTGATATTGTTCCGTTATAATTTACGCGTTTTAAAGAACTGCAACCACAGAATGCATCCCATCCAATATTTTCCAATTTACTATTTGCTCCAAAAGTTACACTTTGCAATTTAGTACAACCGAAAAATGCACCTTCACCAATACTCGTGACACTATTTAAAATTGTAACTCTTTTAATAAAATTACAATTATAAAATGCATAGTTCTCTATCTCATCTATTTCTTTTAGGACAATAGTTTCTTGCACTGCACCCTTTATATATAGTTTAGCTTTACCATTTGATAAAGGATTTGCTTCTTCGTTAGCAAAATAAGTACAGGCCCAGTTAGAAATGGTTCCTTTGTAATTTACTTGTTTTAAAGAACTACAATTGGCGAAGGCACCTTCTTCTATGCTTATGATACTATTTGGAATAGTGATAGTTTTAATAAAACCACAACCACAAAATGCATACTTCCTTATCTCGTAGATTTCTTCTAGTTCAATATTATCTTGTAATACATCGTCTATATATAATTTTGCTTTATCAATTGATAATGGATTTGCCTCTTCGTTAGCAAAATCAATGGTTGCCCATTGCGATATGGCTCCTCCGTAATTTACTCGCTTTAAAGAATCGCAATTAAGAAAGGCATCTTCTTCAATTTTGGTTACACTACGTGGAATCGTGATATTTTTTAAAGATTCGCAATTACAAAATGCCTCTTCATCGATAATTTTTAATTGACTGTCCGCTTCAAAAATCACTTTTTCGAGTGCCAAACAATTGCTAAATGCTTGTTTTCCGATTCGCTTGATACTTTTTGGTATTAGGACAATTTTCATTGTCTTGTTTTCTCGATATTGTCTATCGCCAATTTCCTCAACATCACTAGGAATACTTATGAAACCGGGATTAGATGAATATTTTGCATATATTTTTTTTAGTTCATTATCGTTGAGTTGCTTTTTTAATTGTTTTAATATTTCTTCATTTTGTTCTTTTATCGTTTTCACGACATTTTGATGCTCATTGTTGGAAATATTGCCTTTTCTGCTCATTTTTATTTGTTTTAAATGTTCCTTAAAAATATTTTCACATTCTGATTGTGCAGAAGTTTTACTTTGCGCTTCTTTTTTGTCTGTAGAAGATTTTAAGTCTTCAAATATATTTTCGTTAACATCTCGTGCATTAGGAAAAATAATACTTATTATTTTATCACTGAGTCTTGTAACGAAATTATGTTTGTACGCATCGTTTAATAATTCAGTGTATTCGCTAAGAATTCCACGTTTTTGTAACAATTCTGAAATAACTTCTTTGGTATCATCTTCCACGTGACTGACGATGAAAGTCATAATTAACTTTTCATCGTTAATATCGATTTTTTTAGTGCTTAATGATTTAAGGAATTCTATATATTCGGCTTGTGTCACATGATCCGTTCGTTTACAAAATTTATCAAAATATTTGGCTACGATATCCTCTGGATCTAATTTCAATAAATCATCGCAACAATTGATAACATCATCATTATTAATGCTATTTGCGGCGATTTTTATTAATAATGATCGCCGTAGATTTCCCTTTTCGGTTTTTTCTTGACTGTTTAATTGTGCCGCAATTACTTTTTTTAGTTCAGAACATTGTTTTTCATCGAAAAAAAAGTTTCCGCATACGTCACAAACATAGATATCGCCTTCTTGATGAACTTTTTCGCTTTCACAGATAGGGCATTTGATTTTTATTTGTTTTTTCATTTTTTCCTCCTTTGTAATTAAAAATTTTAAAATCTTTGCTTATATGTTTTTATTTAAAATGACATTCATATCTTAAATAGATTTGATGACTACTACATTTATTCAATTTATCGAGTTTTAGTAGCGTCTAGTCTTTATATTTACGACATAATCCAAATAATATGGGTAAAAAAATATCTTTAGAAAATATCAATTTTTCATTCGTCTTTATTAATTGAAAAATGTTTTTCCATTTATAAAAGTTTAAGTATTATTCAAAATTTTGAGAAAAATTAAATTAGATATTAATACAATTTCACATTAGTAATTTTGAATTTTAGACGATTTATATTATTTATTATATATATTTAATTTTTAAACCTACCAATTTTTTTCAAATGTTCCTATACAATTAATTTGGAACAAACTAAAGCCTAAGTAACATATATCCCTTTAATATATATCAAAACAAAGGCAATATTTTAAGATAAATAAGGTGTTACGCATGGAATTTACCATCTTATAACCCCTTGTTTTCATTGTATCATATGCCTAAATTAAATCAACCCGTTTTTTGTAAATGTTAGACGGCAAAGTAATTCCAGTTAATAAAAGTTTCTTTTTTACAAAAGATTAGTCTAAAAGTCAAACAATGACCTTATATCTAAACTATAATGCAGTAGTATTTATTGCTGATTAATTTAAAGTCGGTACTCAGTTTACATAATGCCATTGATTACCCCAGTAAACTGTTCCACCAGATCTATTCCAATCATTACTCCATCCACTTGGTTTTGATGATGCTTCACAATAGATGGTTAATGAATGACAATTACGGAATGCATCTTCTCCAATACTTGTGACACTACTTGGAATGGTGATAGTGGTTAATGAACTACATTCACTAAACGCACAATTTCCTATACTTGTTACACTACTTGGAATGACAATACTTGTTAAGGAATCACAATTAGAGAAAGCACCATATCTTATACTCATGACACTATCCGGAATCGTAATATTTGTTAAGGAACTGCACCCAGAGAATGCATAGTTCCCTATACTAGTAACATCATATGTTTTTCCATTAATTTCTATTGTAGTCGGTATTTCTGCATTTGTTGATATTCCGACATATTTTGTTACGACTGCTTCTTCATCAATAATTACATATTGGATACCATCTTTTTCAATATAAGTATTTTCATTAATTCCCCAGTAAACTGTTCCACCAGATCTATTCCAATCATTACTCCATCCACTTGGTTTTGTTGATACTTCACAATAGATGGTTAATGAACTACAGCTATAGAATGCATAATATCCTATACTTGTGACACTATTTGGAATCGTGATATTTTCTAAAGAACTACATTTATAGAAAGCATATTCTGGTATACTTGTTCCACTTAATATAATTATGGTTTTTAATGATTCTGGAACATAGTTAGAATTAGAACTATAACTTGATGCACCAAAATAATATCCTAAATATGTATTTATACATGGTAAGATCAAACTTTCTAAAGAATTACAACCAGAGAATGCACTTTTTCCGATACTTGTGACACTATTTGGAATGGTGATACTTGTTAAAGAATTACAATAAGAAAATGCATAGTCTCCTATACTTGTTACATTATATATTTTTCCATTAAATTCTATTGTAGTTGGTATTTCTACATTTGTTGATGTTCCTACATATCTTGTTATTACTGCTTCTTTATTGATAATTACATATTGGATACCATCTTTTTCAATAAAATTATTTTCATTAATTCCCCAGTAAACTGTTCCACCATAGTAATT
>CANQCZ010000040.1 GCA_947591215.1 uncultured Bacilli bacterium
TGCTTCAATACTACAAAGATCAAGGGTATTCCACTTTTTCCGCCGACGAGGAAGTTAAAAAGTTATATCGCGAAGTAGCTTTTAAGAAAAAATTAGTCGCTCAATTTAAAGAAGAAATTTTAAACGACGATGGTTCGATTTCATTCAGTTATCTTAAAAACGTGGTTTTAAGCGATTTAAATAAAAAAAAGGAACTTGAAAAACTCGTTCATCCTGAGATTAAAAAAAGTCTTTTACAATTTATTCTTTCACATAAAGAAGAGCGGTTGGTCTTCGCGGAAATTCCGCTTTTGTTTGAAAGCAAGATGGATAATTTATTCGATTATATCATCGGTGTTTCTTGCTCGTTTGAAAGTCAAAAAGCACATCTTCGTGAACGCGGTAGTGCCAATGTTGAAGAAGATTTAAAACTCAATGCGACCAATACCTTCGATAAGAAAGTTCAAAAAATGGATTTTCTAATCAATAACGATGGCACTTTAAAAGATCTCTACCACGAATTAGATAAAATCAGCGAAGATTTAAAGTAGTTTTGAAACCCGATAAGCGGAAGCAAAAGCCCATTCGATATTGTAGCCTCCCGAAACACCATCGACATCAAGCAATTCGCCAAGAGCATATAAGCGATGGTGATCTTTGACTTTTAAAGTGTGAGGATCGATAGTGTCTAAGGCAATTCCACCGCTTATCACTTGACTATCTTGATATGGATAAAGGGCTAGTACCTTATATCGAAAATCTTTAATCAAATCGCATAGTTCGATTTTCTTTTTCATTTTGGTGTAGCGGGAATAAACCTCGTTAGCCACTTCATTAAGCAGGATTTTTTGCAAATCGAAAAGAACATCTTTGCTATTTTTAAAAAGTTGCTTTAAATCTTCTTTGCTTAAAGTTGGTGCTAAATCAAGTGAAATAGTATATGAATCAAGATTTTGATAATCATGTGCGATAAAGGACGATAAATTAAAAATACAGATTCCCGAAAGTCCGTCTTTTTTAAAAAGCACTTCGCCCTGTTCTTTAACAATACGTGATTGGCCTTTGATTAAAGTAGCGGTCGCTTTGACTCTTTTTCCTTCAAGTTTTTTGAAATTGCCATCGCATTTGATGGGACAAAGCGAACTTCGTAATGGCGTAAGCGCTAAATTTAAACTTTCACTTAAGTGGTAAAAAGAATTTATGTCATTGCCATAGGCGATGTTTCCATAGGCTAAAATTAAAATATCCGCTTCATAATTTTGCTTTTTCCCTTTAAGGACATATTGGCTATTTTCTTCGACTTCGATGATTTCATCGTCGACGATCATCACTTTATCTTTTATCGCTCTTTTTAAAATATTCAATACCGTCAAAGCGCTATTGGTTAGAGGATAGCCCCTTCCTTCGCTATCGTAATGATAGTAAAGTCCTAAGTCACGATAAATTTGTTCGCGGTGAGTTAAAAAATCATCAAGTACCTCTTGTACGAATTGGGGATTATTATAATGAGTTGCACTATTATGAAGATTTGAAAAATTGCAGCGACCATTCCCGGAAACCCGAATGCGATTTCCAAGTGCCTTCTTTTCAAAAATCACGATCTTTTTATCCTTGTAATTCCGGCTGATTTGATAGGCACACATCAATCCGCCCGGACCTCCACCGATAATCGCTATTACTTCTTTCATCATTATCACCATTTCGATTATAACACTTTATCATCGCCTGTCGTTAATTTAAGTTTTCAATTGTTTACTTTGACTTTATTATTTACTAAAATGTAACTAAAGGAGCTGAATATGATTATTCTTGTTGGACCATCGGCCTCTGGCAAAACCGAAGTCAGTAAAATTTTAGCGACCGAATATGGGATCACAAAAGTTATCACCCATACTACTCGTCCTAAGCGTATCCATGAGGTCAATGATCGTGACTATCACTTCGTCTCTAAAGAGATGTTTGAAGAATTAAAGCGACAGAAGGCTTTTGTGGAAACGACAATTTATAACGATAATTTTTACGGCACCTCCAAAGCGGAACTCAATGACGATAAATGTCTTATCGTCGACCCGCAAGGAGTCGCTTCGTTTATGGCATTAAATGATCCACGCATTGTTACCTTCGGTCTTTTCGCTTCTAAAGAAACGCTAAAAAGGCGCATGAAAGAACGCGGAGATAGCGATGAAATTATAAAGAAACGACTTTTAAACGATCAAAAAATTTTTTCTGATTCTTTATACGCCAAAGTCGATTATTGTTTCAACAGCGAAGCCTATACCCTTGAAGAATTGGCTCATGCTATCGTCTTACAATATCAAAAACACCTTTCAAAATCAAAATAACTCTTTAAAGTGAAAGAGGTGTCCGCGTTTGATTTTGACGTTAAGCAAATAGCCATCTTCTTTCTCTTCGCACTTAATCACATATTCTTCATTTCTCAAGCGATGAACGACATCGCTTTTTTCATAGGGTACGAGAATTTTTAAATTGACATAATCGGCAAATAATCTTTGTTTAATCGTTTCAACGATCAATTCCACATCTTTTTGATCGTTCAAATTCACAAAAATGGCACCGGGATCCAAATGAAAATTTTCTTTATTATCAAGCTTATCGTATTTGGTGTACACTTCTAGTATAGGCACATCATCAACCCCGAACATTTTTAAAATATCTTCCGTCACCGCTTTTTTGCGCATGCAATCAATAGATGATCCGTCGATTACATGGATCAAAAAATCAGCTACCATAATCTCTTCAAACGTCGCATAAAAAGAACTGAACAAAACTGGGGAAATATTACTGATAAATCCGACCGTATCCGTCATTAAAATGGGTGGTGTATCTTGAAATTTAATTGATCGAACCGCCGTATTTAAAGTGGCAAAAAGGCGATCTTCTTCCTTGACTAATTTATCGGAATTTTGTTCACTGATCGCTAAAAGACGATTCAGCAAAGTCGATTTACCGGCATTAGTAAAGCCCACGATTGCAATTTTAAAAGATTGACTGTTTTCACGCTTTAATCGCCGCATGTCACGCACTTTCATCACTTGAACTAATCTTTTATTTAAAGTTTGAATCTTTTTATCGATTTCTCGACGGCGTAATTCTATCTCTTTTTCACCTTGACCGCGATTGTTGATGCCACCTTTACCTGAGCGTTGTTGATCGTAATGTTCTTGATATTCTCTAAGACGTAAGGCACGATAGCGAAGTCGAGCTAATTGTGTTTCAATGATCGCTTCGGATGAAAAAGATTGCATTTCAAAAATTTTGATGATGATTTCAGTTCGATCACAAAGCGGAACTCCAAAAGCTTCTTTTAAATTAACATATTGCTGTTCCGACAGATCGTTATTAAAAACAATCAAATCATACTTATCTACTTTTACCAGTTCTTTTACCTCTTCGATTAAACCTTTGGTTAAAAAAGTGTTTTTCTTAATTTCTTTCAGTTTCAACTCAAGCAAAGATTTTATTTCATAATCTAAAGTTCCTAGTAATGAAACCATCTCTTCAATCGGATTAAATAAGTAACCTTTAAAATTAATATTTAATAATAATACTTTCATTTATACCTCAATTTATTTAGTCTGCATCATCGTAATAAATTCATCGTACGTGCATCGTTTATCGATCATTTTTTCGTCGTCAAAGTAAATGATCCGATTAGCGACCGTGTTGATCAATTCTCGGTCGTGACTTGAAAAAAGCAAGATACCTTTATAGTTGATCATCCCTTTATTTAAGCTTGAAATCGCTTCAAGATCCAAATGATTGGTCGGATCATCCATAATGATCAAATTCGAGGCATTAAGCATCGTTTTGGCCATCATGCAGCGAACTTTTTCCCCACCCGATAAAACTTTGACTTTCTTTAAGGCTTCTTCGTTTGAAAATAACATTCTGCCTAACCACGAACGCAGATAAGTCTCATGTTGATCTTTAGAATAAGGTCGTAACCAATCGACTAGAGAAAGTTCTCCGTCTTTAAAATATTTGGAGTTATCGCTCGGTAAATAGCTTGGAGTGATCGTAATTCCGAATTTATAAGTTCCTTGTTCCGCTTCATCTTCACCCATTAAAATATTGAATAAAGCCGTGATCGCCAGTGAATTAGGGGAAATAAAAGCGACTTTATCCCCTTTTTGTAACCTGAAAGTCAAATCTTTAAATAACCCATCTTTAGTCAAATTTTCGACATATAATACATCGTTCCCGATCTCCCTTTCAAATCTAAAGTCGATGTAAGGATAAACGCGCGAAGAAGGTTTAATATCCTCAAGCGTAATTTTTTCGAGTTCTTTTTTTCTTGAAGTAGCTTGTTTGGATTTAGAAGCATTGGCGGCGAAACGGGCGATAAACTCTTCTAATTCTTTGATTTTCTGTTCTTTTTTGGCATTGCTGTCTTTCATCTGTTTTTGAATTAGCTGACTCGATTCATACCAAAAATTGTAATTTCCGACAAACAAAGTAATACCTCCGTAATCAACGTCGAGAATTCGCGTGCAAACTTTATTCAAAAAATGACGATCGTGCGAGACGATAATCACGGTATTTTCAAAATTGTACAAGAAGTTTTCAAGCCACATTGTCGCTAGGGCATCGAGATTATTAGTTGGTTCATCGAGCAATAAAATATCGGGATTACCAAACAACGCTTGAGCTAAAAGAACTTTAACTTTCTCCTTAGAATCGAGTTCTTTCATCAGCAACTGATGCTTTTCTAGAGGAATTCCCAAAGACATCAATAAACTTTGCGCCGACGCTTCGGCTTCCCAACCGCCCATCTCCGCGAATTCCATTTCAAGTTCGCTCGCTAAAATTCCGTCTTCCTCAGTGAAGTTTTCTTTAGCGTACAATGCATCTTTAAGACGGCTGACCTCGATCAAGCGTTCAAATCCATGTAATACCGTATCTAAAACGGTGTATTCATCATAAGCATTTTGATTTTGCTTTAAAATCGACATCCGCTCATTTTGAGTCAATGTCACACTGCCGCTTGTCGGTTCTAATTCCGAGGAGATGATTTTTAAAAAAGTGCTTTTACCGGCACCATTGGCGCCAATAATGCCATAGCAATTTCCTTTTTGAAATTTGATGTTGACATCTTTAAATAATACTCTTCCTCCAAATTGCATTGAAACATTATTGACTTCTAACATTGCTCTTCTCCTTCTCTTTTAAATACTCTTGTAATTTACGATGCAAATCCGTGCGACAATACTTCAAAGGTATCTTCTTCAAACAAGGATAGCCGCTGATTGCAAATAAGCCTCGTGGCACAATCATCTGCGTTTGATCGTAATCATTTATGATAACGGCTAAAAATTCGCTTAACGCCGCTTTTGACGCTTTATGCGTAAAGATAGTCAAAAATCGATGACCCAAACGCGAGATAATATGCGGTAAACCGGTATCTTTATTGGAAATGATGTTTGTAGAACAAACACCCGGGTGACAAAGACGACAATCTAAACCATCTTCGATCAATTCATGGTAAAGACCGTTGATGTATAGTTTTGATAAAGCATAACGGCGATTTCTTGAAAGACTTTCAATCATTTCAAATTCCCGTATTTTACTGAATCGCGCCACTAACGAAGTGACTAAGATAACCCTCGTGTTTTGACGTTTAAGATCATCTTTCAAATTGTATAATAGACGATCTAAACCGATATAATTGGTACCGATTGTTAACTCCAAATCGTCTTTGGTCTTGTAGTCTTTCTGGGGATAATAAATTCCGGCATTAGCCACAAGCGCAAAAAGATCATAGTTTTTAATCACTTTAGAAGCCTCATCGATCGAGGCAAATGACGCTTGATCATATTCAATCATTTCGATTTTGGCATTTTTAAAAATCGATAAGGCTCTATCCTTCGCTTCAATGGCTCTTTTTAAAGAACGACACGCCATCACGATACGAGCATCAAACCTTAAAAGATGCATCATCAATTCAAATCCCAATCCCGAATTTGCCCCGGTTATAAGAATCGTCTTATCCTTCAAATCGAAATGTTGTTTATTAAAGAAAGACTCGTAGGTCATAACACACTTTCTAGTTTGGCGACTAACGAATCTAATTCATCGAGTGATTTTAAGCGTGCCCCGGAAGCATTGAGATGTCCTCCGCCTCCAAATTGAGCCGCCACATCGTTGATAGCGACCTTTTTAGAGCGAATCGAAACCCGCCACTCATTGATAGACGGATCTTCGGTAATGCTCATCCAAATGTGAATTCCGTTGATATTCGATAACAACGATAAATTTTCTTTACCGCGTTCCGGAGTGATGTTTAACTCTTTCTGCGCTTGTTGATCGAGAATGTAATAAGCCACTCCTTTAGGACTGACTTTAAAATGATTGAGAACATATTTCATGTTATCTAAATCGGCGATTTCTTTTTGATACATTTTCAAGTAGACATCATGTGACGGATTCAACCCGGTATCTAATAACTTTGACGCGATATCGAAGGTCGATTTAGTTGTACTCGGGAATAAAAACCGACCCGAATCCCCGGCAATCCCGGAAAAAAGATACATAGCCGCTACCTTCGATAAAGGGTATTTACGTTTTGAATAAATAAAATCGGCGACTAATTCCGCACATGAAGAAAGTTCATTAGCCACGATATTTAAATTACCATATTGTTCAACAGCCGGATGATGATCGAATTTAATGATGTAATCAGCTTTTAAAAACCGTTGATCATCGATTCTTTTAGTGTTTCCGGTGTCAACGACAATCGCTAAAAATCTTTCATCGAAATATGAATCTTCAAGTTGTTCCATATACGGATAGAGTCGTGGCGTAAAACTCACGTGATCGTGTCCGACATAATGAATGTCTTTACTTGGAAAATTATCGCGTAAAAAGGTCACTAACCCCATTTGAGTGCCTAAAGCATCATAATCCGGCAACTCATGACGGAAGACGACAATACGATCATATTCTTTGATTTTTTGATATACCGCTTTATACAATTTTTTATTTTCTTTTATCATTACGTTTCTCCTCTATATCACATTAATCAATATTATAAGTCCGATTAAAACCACAACGGCGATGCACACTAAAACAATAATCGAAAAAACGATTTTACGATCCAATTCATTGTTACGATCAAAGCCACGATCATCTTTGGGTCTTTTTATCGGTGTTTTATCGCGCATTTGCTTCACCTCATCCTATATTTTATCATTTCTATTAGGTGATAGTAAAAGACTTTATTCACTTACTTCAATGTCGTCTTTAAAATTTTTTATTTAAATAATCTAAAAGCATTTTTATCGCTTTACCACGATGCGAATACCGATTCTTTTCCTCACTTGTCATTTCCGCATAATTCTTTTTAGCTTCATCGCAATAAAAAATCGGATCATAGCCAAAGCCATTGTTCCCTTTTAATTCTTCAGTGATAAAACCATCGACGATTCCTTCAAAAACATGTTCCTTGTCGTCGATCAATGCTAATGCACAATGAAAAGAGGCTTTTTTACTCTTATTAGAAACTCTTTTAATGATTTCCTGACATTTGTCTTTATAATCATAACCCGCCATAAAACGAGCAGAATAAATACCCGGAAATCCATTTAAAGCCTCTATCGATAAACCCGAATCATCGGCCAATACCAAATCATCGGTAAAACGCTTCACATAACGAGCTTTAATCAAAGCATTGTCTTTAAAAGATTTCCCGTTTTCTTCAATATCAAGCGTGATGTGCAATTCATTTAAAGAGCATACTTTATATCCAAAAGGTTCTAATAATTTCTGAAATTCTAGTAATTTATGTTCATTACCGGTCGCAATAACAATTTTTTTCATTTTTGATTCCAATCTACGATGACATAGTGATTTATTTCTAAATGAGTGATTTCACACTGGATATCCTCATCCTTAAATTCATCGATTGTTAAAGCAAAAATCAACTTATCGTTCTTTTTAATTTCAAAGTCACAATAGGTAACCGAAAAGTTGGTATTGATATGGTCGTCTGGATCGATAGTGACTGATGAAAGGTCACTAACAAGATTAAAGGTAATATGTTCATAGCCCGTAACAATAAGATCTAATTGTTCGTACCTCATATCTTTATCGCTAATCAAAGTATAGATTACTTTATTATCCTGAGTTACACTATCGTAAGATGAAAAATAATAGTGCCATTGATTTAAAGAATCAGACGCACATGAACATAAAAAAAGGACCAATATCAAAACAACTTTATTTTTCACTTTTATCTCCTATTAAAAAGCGAACCTTATGGCTCGCATTTTTTATTCATCAAACCAATTTTTTCGAATAAATTTCAACGCATCGGTAAGATCTTCTTCTTGCATTGCCGCTAGAGCGAACATATATGAAGGCATCGGAATCGCTTCGTTTAAGTTAAAGAAAACATCTTCTCCCGGAGTCATATAACGACTTACCACATAATAATTCTTTCCGTTTTGCAATAAAGATTTACCATAGTAAGAACAAATAACATGTCCTAAGATATCCATCTTTTCCAGCCCTTTTTCACCTTTTTCGTCCATATTTATCTCCTTTGCATATCAATTATAGCATATATAATTTATTAAATAAATAGTGTTTTAATTCCGTATTTACTATAAATCAAGTTAAAATATTACATAAAGAAGTATTTTTACAGAACAAAATCGATTTAACAATCGATAAGAACAAGGACTGCATCCTTGTTTTTTTAATATGATATAATTTTACTATG
>CANQCZ010000041.1 GCA_947591215.1 uncultured Bacilli bacterium
CCGTCTTTATACACTCCATAACGACCCGTCGTCGTTTTTTTCACATAATATCTCATAATCTTTATTTAATTTCCAAGGCCACGATTTTATCCGCAAAGAAGAATTTACCGAAAATATATTTATTACAAGCACTTTCGGTCAAAGTGATAATTTTTCCACGACTGTAATCGAGGTCTTCCCCCATCGCCGGTCCGATGAATGATTTTTGAACGCTATCGAGATAAAAAACTTTAGCACCATCTAAAACTTCTTCACTTGCCGTCGCTTTTTTTAAATCGTAAACATAATAGACACTATTATCTAATCCGTAAGAAGTCGAAAGCACAACTTTGTTTTGAGCGGTAATCGCGAAACCTTGCACTTTATTGCGAATCGAATAAATCGCTTCCGGTGTCTCTAGATTATCGAGGCGATATTGACTGACGATCGCGTAATGCATTCCTTCAGAAGTCATGTAGGGATGGTTGCAGATATATTGTTTTCCATCATGAAATTCACCGACATATAAATGTGTATCGTCTGTGAATACGAATGAAGCACTATTATTAACCTTGATTCCATTTCCGACATCGATAGTTTTCGTGTCCTTATCTAAAAGTAAATCACGGTCAAGAATGTAAATATTTTCATCATTGCTTAAATAAACATTTTTTCCGGTTGCAGCAACGCCACCTACATGACCAAAAAAGTCTTTGCCGTTTTGAATTAATTCCACATAACGAGATTCATTTTTGGTATTAGTAATATAAATACGGCTGTTGCTTTTGCCTTTCATATAGCCGCTAGTGATATATACCCCACGATCTTCAATCGCAGCAAGACCTTGCGGAATAAAATCGTCATTTAAACCGGGATTAATACAAATATCGGTTTCCAGCGAATAATAGTAATCATAGATGCGATATTTAAGAAGGTTTAAGCCACTCCAAAGCACAAAAACCAACGTTAAGACAGTAGTGATAAAAATTAGCAATATGCGAAGCACTGAAAGCTTCTTTTTGGGCTCATATTTTTCCATACCTTTCTCCTAAATATTCTATTTAAAGATTATATCACACTTTTGGTAAAATTTTTAAACTATGACTAAAAATTTTTCAGTTATATATCCTCACATTATTTTTGATATTAAACTAATAAAAACCTTCCGTGATTTCGGAAGGTTATTCTATATCAGTTTTATGATCTTCGCTTTTAGAAATTTTGGAAGATTTTATCGGTCGTACCAAAAATCTAATGATAAAGAACATAATCGGCAAAGCGATAATCGTTGCCAAAATGTAAGATATTTGCTCTTGAATATGCAAGATTGTTTCAAACAAATAAATGCCACCTTGTTGCAAAATCAAGTTCGGAATCGAACTTAAAGGATATCGCGCAAAACGAACCCAAGCCCACTTAATTCTAAAAGCGATTAAGGTTTGAGTAGTATAAGCAATAGGAAGGCCGATAATAAATGAAATCAAATTCGGAATATCCATTCCAAGAAAATCAACTTTTGGGTTCCAATAAAATACGTTATCAAACAGATATCTGAAAAGCAGTGTCAATACCAATCCGATGAGAGTATTGAGCCCTCCGACAAATATGAAACGAATCGGTTCTTTTTCCCATAACTTCCAACAAAATGCTTCAAATTTACCGAGAAAAGAATCTTCGTTTTTAAAGATTTTATTCACTAAAATGAAACTTTAGGTGCTGCTTTTTCACCTTCGTCGATATTAAAATATTCAGCTTGTTTGAATTTGAAAATACTCGCGATGATATTAGACGGAAACACTTCACAGCGATTGTTAAATTCTAAGACTACGTCATTATAAAATTGACGTGAATATGCGATTTTATCTTCGATTTCCTTCAGCTGTGCCATCAACTCCGTATAATTCTTATCAGCCTTAAGTTCCGGATAAGCTTCATGAACGGCATTGATCAACATATTAAGCGATCTTCCAAGCATCGATTCTGCTTTTGCCGCTTGCGCTGCCGATTGATTTTTAGAGGCATCGGCGTATAATTTACGTGCTTCAGCAAAACTTTCGAAAATTGAATTTTCGTGTTTTGTGTAACCTTTAACCGTTTCTACCAAATTCGGAATTAAATCAAAACGCTTTTTCAATTGAACGTCGATCTGTGACCACGAATTTTTCACTTTATTGCGTTCTTTAACTAATTTGTTATATGAGCTAGCAATCCATGCCACTAAAAGGATAAGCAATATGACAATGACTGCCACCACAATTGTGGGAACTACCCAAGCATCCAATAATACTTTAATCATTTTATTTTCTCCTTTTTCTAGAATATATCACAATGTCAAATAAATTTAAAGAAATAATCTATCGTCCTCTTACACCTCCACCGCCACCGCCAAATGAAGATCCGCCACCGAACCCTCCGCGTCCTCCAACATGCGAAGAAGAAGCCATCCTTTTGGCGTTAGCAACTTGAATGGTATTTTTCGAAAGCGAAAAGTTGCTATAGATTCGCATTCTAAAATAGCTATGATAACTATAAAACAAGATCGGACAATCATTGAACTCTTGTTCGCGATGTAATTCGTTAAAACGAGTACGTAGTTGTTTTTCCACTAAATCGGCAATTCCAAACGATGTCGCGTACACTAAATAATGTTCCCATACTTCAACTCCGGGAACCGGATAATCTTCAAAATGCGAAAAATCTTCTAGGAAATTTTTAAAAGCGCGCCATCGAACAAAGTCTTCATTGCCTTGTTTGGAACGTCTTTTTACTTGACGCACATAAATAACATAACTGATCGATAACGATAAAATCACAAAAGCCAATAGACTAAACCATGTGATTGAAAAGGCAATTACCCCAAAAAGCAGTAAGAAGAAATCTAAAAATCCCAGCCCTACAAAGAAATAGCCACTATTGGCTTTTTTACCGACATTGTCAAAAAAGTCGTTCTTTTCACTTTCTTTAGTCACCAATAAAATCCATTCATTGTTCTTTTTTTGATATTCGATCGCATTACTTTCTGATTTTAAATAATTATCGATTTCATTGAGTGTCAAAGTATCTTTGCCGCCACTTATGGAGTCAAAATACCAACTGAGCAAGAATTTTTCGTAACTCTTTAAAGACGAAGTATCTTTATCACGATCATAAATCATTTTATAATTAGGTTTATTTTCCGTTAACACCGTTCCGCTGTAATCGATTTTAATATACTTGCGTCTAATCAAATCCATTAAAGTGGCATTCATATCGTCCATCGTCACTTCTTTAAAGCGATACAAATATCCCATTTCGGCTGGAGGATAAGAAGCCGGTAATTCCCGATAATATTTGGCGTCAAAATCACTCTTGTGTTCCTTGTCGTAATTTTGATAAATGTAGACGATTTTAAAAATCAATAATGCGATGGTCAGTCCAAAAATGATCAAAGAAGAGATGATTAATGCAATTCTACGATTGTAAAAACTTTGTTCTGTATCTAAAATTTTTTGTTCTTCATTTATTAAGTAATCATATCCGTTCTCGTTTATGTAATTAGATTGATTTAATCCTTTTTGCACAACGTTGCTAGGAAAAAACAGACGAATTTCAACTTCCTCTTGTCCGCGGAGTCTATCGACGGATACCGCTATTTTTTGCGTATTATTGAGATCGATATTTACAGATGCGTCACTAACACCATGACCATAAAAATATATATCCTTTTCAGCATCAAAATTATTTTGGGGAAGTTTAATTTCCACATCGATATTATCGATATTAACTCCCATATTGGGAACAAAATCCCAGTTGATTTCCGCATAATCATTATATATAGTCATGGCATTTTTAATCGTATAAGAAAAAACATATGTTGTTTTAGGTGAAGTTCCGTTTTTTAAATAAATTAGCGCCGTCGCACAAGACTTTCCATATTCACTCGGGCAAGTAATTCTTTCACCTAATTCATCATATTGATGTTCCCACGAAAAACCGATGATATCTGAATACTTATTGCCGTTTCCAAATGATGTAGTCACATTTTCATACAAGGCAATATTATTTTGATAAACAGATACACTGAAAGAATTAAAATCAAGTTGTGAAGTATTTGTATCATGACCATTATTATTTTTAGAATAAACGATATCTCGCGCAAACATATGTTGTCCTACACTGTCCGCGTCAATTGTCTCAACCACATTCATGTCACCATTAGTAAGCAATTCCGCTTCAACTTTAAAACGTGAAATAGAGAGATCTTGATTATTAAATAAGGAATCACCGGCATTTACCAATGCCGTCAATCCACAAAACAACGCCGAACCAATTATCGACATGGCGATTCCAAAGATTAATTTTCTTTTCATCGTGTCACCTTCTATATTTTATTATAAGTAAAAAGCGAAAATATGACTAGAATAATTATGAGTAAATTGTAGCATTTAAACACACTTTAATTTAATATTATTGTTAAAGGAGGTGTTTAAAATCAGTATTGAGTTACCTAATAAGCCAAAACTTGCGATGATGATAGACTTTGAAAATGCTAATCAAAAAAATTTAATTCCTGAATTTTTCTCTTATTTAGAAAAAAGAGGCTTTTTATGTTACCCGAGAAAATTAATCACGAGCAAAATCACTTCACTTGAAAATACCAATAAATTAATCAAGGAAAATAATCTCGAATTAATCGTCTCGAATCGACCTCTTGTAAAAAATCACAATCGGAACAATGCAGATTTTAGAATGTACATTGAAACTCTCGATTGTCTTTACAATTGTAATGTCGATGCATTTTGTATCGTTTCTAGCGATGATGATTTTCTAGAACTCGTCTTGAAACTTAAACGAGCGGGAAAGTATTTAATCGGAATCGGCGCATTGAATACTTCTTCTGATTACCAAAAGCACTTTGATGAATTTCTTTTTATCGAAGATTTTGACAAAATGATTCAGGAACGCAAAAAAGCCTTAGAAGAAATGAAGCGTAAAGAAGAACAACTAAAACAACAAGAAAAGTTACGCCAGCAAAAAGAAAAAAATGAAGAGAAGAAGTTAAAATTGGAGATTCAAAAAAAGAAAAAGGAAGATGCCAAACGCAAATTGCAATCTGAGCAGAAACTTTATCAGCAAAAAATCAAAGCCGCAATCGATACCGCTATTAAAAGTCACCATGATGGTTGGTATCCATTAACTTCAATTATCAAAGATATTAAAGAGAATGATCCTTCATTAAAAAAGAAGCGAATTCCTTTAAAAATTTTTGATGAATTAGGTTATGATTACAAAATCGAAGAAGGCAATTCTGAAAACAAGTATATTGAAATTAAAAAAGAGGTTCTTAGCTGAATCTCTTTTCTTTTTAATATTATTGACATATAAATGCATATTGTTATTTCCATATACATTAATTGTTGTATTATCTTTTGTTTTTAAATGTAATATCCTATTAGAGTTGGAGTTATAGCCTCTACTGTACAGTTCTCTTCTAAAAATTGTGGAAAGTCGTTCTCGTAGTCTTTCATTATTCTGTGCGTAGATTCTTTCCCTACTACTTTTAGTAAGTTCTCTTCTACTCTCTTCTTGAATTCTTCTAAAGTCATTAGAAGAACGCCCCTTTTTTTATATGCTATTAAGAATCTTTTTCGATATTTGTCGCTTTTTCTCGTTTTTTTGGTGATATACTATTATTAGGATTTGACGAAGCCCTAGCTTCCGTTTCGGACGTAGAAGGTGGTAAGGATGATTCATCATGAACCGTTGGTGGATAGTCAAATCCTTTTTGTATAAAAATTACCAAACTTTAAAGGATAATCCTAATCATTTAGATCAAAGAAATGCTTAGATATCTAAGTGAATAATAAAAGATTTCAAATGTAGATATTCAAAATCATTTAAATATAGAAGATTAAAAAAAGATTTTTAGATACAAAAAAGGAAGTAGCCCTAGGCAAGAAACAAAGTCTCGCGTCCTACTTCCATAAATATTATAGCATAATAAAATACTTATATTCAAACAGTATCCAAAAAAATAAAAAAAGCCTAAATTTAGGCTCTTTATAATCATATGGTGCCGACAAACGGAATCGAACCGCCAACCTATTGATTACAAATCAATTGCTCTGCCAATTGAGCTATGTCGGCAAAAGGCTTTTTTATAATAATTTTTATAAAAAGAAAAATCAAGTGTTTCGATTAGTTTACTAAATCTTTTCGCTCTTATTCTTTTATATAAACATCATATATTATTTTATGATAAATATCTTTTTTACCTTCTAAAAGTTTATACACAATATTGCATATTTCTTCTGCAACTTCTTCATAATTTAAAGTAATACTAACTACATTAAAATCCGCACATTCAAAATTATCGTTTATAGTAAAGATAAGATTATTTTTTATACTTTTCAATTTTTTTATTTTTTCAACACTAACGCTACTTGAACATAAAAAACCATCTTTAGAATGCAGTGTGTTTTCATTAAGTTGCTCTTCAAGATGGTTAAAATCAATATATTCCACGCTTGTCCCCAAAGTTTTTTTAAGATATTTTTTATTGAATAGATCTTTCATCTCTTTTGCTTTCAAAAGATCAGAATCCAAAATATAATACACTTTGTGAATCCGTTGTTTTAGGAAATAATCCACTGCCAAATTTATTTTTTTCCTTTCATCACAATAAACACAATTACATTTTAAAAAGCGCGAATTAAAACCGATTAACATCACTGAAAGACCATATAATTCAACAAAGTTCAAAACATCTTTTTCAAAATTAATATATGATATAATGATTTCTACATCATTGTCCATTAAAAATTTCAAATCATCCAAACCGATTTTTTCTTTTTTGACTTGCCTAAAGATAAATACCGACTCATATTTATCTTCAAAATATTTAAGTATTATATCTGACATTTTGATAAAATAATAATCGAAAAAATTATTATAAACAAAGGCGATAAGTGGACGATTCTTTATGCGTGTATAAAGTGGTTTTTTCTCAATGTAATATCCTAATTCGATCGCTTTTTCGCGAATGATCTTTTTAGTTCGATCGCTGATGTCGACACAATCGCGAAGTGCTCTTGAAACGGTGTTAATGGAATAGTTTACTTCTTCAGCGATTTCTTTTAAAATAATTCGATGTTTGCTCATACTTATATCACCTCGTCTCCTCATCAAAGTAATCTAATAGAATGCTAGAAATTTTATTGATTTAAAAATAGAATATGGTAAAATATGAATGCTCATTGCTAAATGCCGCTGTGTTGAAATTGGTAAACAAACTCGACTCAAAATCGAGCGGAGTGCATCCTTGTCGGTTCGAGTCCGACCAGCGGCACCAATTATTAATCGCCTAGTAAATAGGCTTTTTTTATTAATAGATGCTCTTATAAAAAAAGGTGACTCAAGTTAGTCCCTTTTTTTATCTTGCAAAGCATTCATCAATTTGCGTGAAATTTTATATAACGCAACAACCTCTTCCTTTTCTAATTTTACATAAGAAGCAAGTTGCCATGGAATCGGCTTTGCCTTTTCTTTTAAAGCCAAACCTTTTTCAGTGATTGTCACAATCAAATTCCGCTCATCGACATTGCCTCTTTTTCTAGTTATATAACCTTTAGTTTCAAGTTTTTTCAACAAAGGTGTCAATGTGCCTGAATCAAGGTAAAGTCTTTCACCTAAATCTGTAACATTGATGCTTTCAACTTCCCAAAGCACCAACATCGTAATATATTGCGTATATGTTAAATTTAATTCTTCCAGAAATGGTTTATATTTTCTAATAATTTCTTTTGAACAAACATAAAGCGGAAAGCAAATTTGACCTTCTAATTTTAAATACTCTTCCATAATAGCACCAAATTTTAAATTTATGAATGTAGTTTTTGATATGCTTCTCTTACTGCTTTTGATAATTGATCAGCGCAAGAAGTGCCACGATATCCACAGTTAATGCCACTTAATTTTTTTTCAACCTCCTCTACAGTCATACCGGCAACCAAGCGAGGAAGAGCTTGTAAATTTCCAGGACATCCACCATCTAAAAATTTAACGCTACTAACAACATTACCATCTAGTGATACTTGAATTCTTTTAGAACAAGTATTTTTTGTATAGTATATATAATCCATAAAATCTCCTAGTTTTTATTAAAATTAGTAATTCAATTTTATTATTGTTAAGTCTTTTTGTCAAATTAAGATAGTTTTGATATTAAAAACGAATTTCAAAAGATCCTATTTTTAGGTAAATCTATTCGTTTTTAATAAATGTCAAAAAAATGCAAACCACCAAGGCTATAACATAAGTGTGAGATGTATTTTACAAATCTAAAAATTTGAACCATTAAAATTTTCCCTTACAATTCCTTTACGTGAGAGAACAAAATCGATTTAACAATCGATAAGAACAAGGACTGCATCCTTGTTTTTTTAATATGATATAATTTTACTATG
>CANQCZ010000042.1 GCA_947591215.1 uncultured Bacilli bacterium
ATAAATTCATCATATGCTTTTTGTCCTGCTATATATGCTTCATTTTTAGTTCTAAAACCACTTTTTGTTATTTGTTTCCTTTTTCCATTTACCTTCCCTGCTTCAAAGCAATATTGATAAACACTACCTCTTTTTCTAATATTGATCATATCTCATTCTCCTCATTTCTTTTCTATTATATAAAAATAACTAGTATCATAAAATAACTAGTTATTTTTATCTTGTATATCTATAAATTCCAATTTTTCTAGTGCTGAAAAATTAACTTTTACTTCTTTATTATATTTATTTATGATTAAAAAATAATCCTTTAACAAACTAAATATACTTTTAAAATATATATTATAAAAAGTTTCATCGCTTTTTGTTTGAAAAGGTAATAATTTATTTATTTGTGACAATACGTGTATATCACCTGAAAAAAAATTATACATATAACCATATTTATATTTTCTTGCTAGTTTTCCATATGTTTTTTTATCTTTAAATATTTTTAATAATCCCTGATTACTATAATTAATGTCTTTTATATTTAAATTTGTCGC
Source organism: uncultured Bacilli bacterium (assembly GCA_947591215.1). GTDB lineage: Bacteria > Bacillota_I > Bacilli_A > RFN20 > CAG-449 > CANQAG01. The sequence continues at coordinate 546 of CANQCZ010000042.1, forward strand.
TCCTAGTTGCTTGTTATATGCCTCAATAGATGCTTCAACAATTATTTTTTCATCAATATTTTCTTCTTCTATTTCTTTTATTAAAGAAATTTGTTCAATTATTTGTCTGCATAGCATCGATATATATGATGGATAAATTATATTGCTATTAAATTGTCTGCAAAATTCACTTGTTATATTCATTGCTAAATGAAATACAATTAAATTATTTTTTCTAATCTTTATACTTTGTTTTTCATAATTCACATCTTTATTTATACTTTTTAAATAATTTACCATTGAGATTCTATATATAAGTAAACTAATCCAATATATTTTATTTTTAATATCTTTATAATTATCTAAATTAACTTTTGTATATATCTTTTCAAACAAATTATTTTCAAAAATCTCTTTATGATATTTTTTGTCAATATCAATACCACTTATAATATTATCTAACTCTTTTATTGATGTTCACTCCTTTAACAAAAAGGATGTCAACAAATTTATTTTTGTTAACACCCTTTATTTTCAATGGATTTTGTCCACATTTTATTTAATTGGTTGACAAACAACAAATTTGTCACTTTTTTAATATTGAGTTTTTCCTTATTTTATCTTACTTTCCACAGCAATTTTTATATTTCTTTCCCGAACCACAAGGACATGGATCATTTCGTCCTATTTTTTGAACTTTTTTAGGAGCTTTTTTATTTAGCTTATTACTATCTGTAACAGCTTCTCCTTTAGCAACTTCTTTTCTTTCAACATTATGTCTTATTTCAGCTTTCATTAAATAAATAGTTGCTTGTCTATCAATTGTATTAAGCAAATTATCAAATAATTCAAAACCTTCATTAGTATATGATCTTAATGGATCTTCTTGAGCATAACTTCTTAAGTAAATTCCTTCTCTTAAATGCGACATCGTATTAATATGATCCATCCAGTTTGTATCAATAACTCTTAGTGTAATAGCTTTTTCAAATTCATTGACAATTTCCATTGGAATTTCTTTTATTTTAGCCGAATAAGCATCAATAACTCTATTTGTAATAGTATCGACAATATCTTCAGTAGAATGACTTATTAATTCTTCCTTATCAATATTTATTTTCATTTCTTGATTTAATGTTTCAAGAATTTCATCAACATCATGTGAAGTAATTCTTCCTTCTGGTTCATAATGTGAATTAACTAAATCTGAAATATGATACTTAAATGAGTCTAACACTTTATCATGTATCGATTCACTATCTAATATTTCATTTCTTTTTTCATATATAATCGTTCTTTGTTGATTTATAACATCATCATATTGTAATAATTGTTTTCTGATATCAAAATTATTTCCTTCAACTCTTTTTTGAGCCGTTTCAATAGACCCAGATAACATTTTATTACGAATAGATACATCACCATCAAAACCTAATCTTTGAAGAATACCCTTTGCACGATCTGTACCAAAACGAACCATTAAATCATCTTCAAAAGAAACACAAAACTGTGATGTACCTGGATCACCTTGACGACCAGAACGACCTCTTAATTGATTATCGATACGCCTTGATTCATGACGTTCTGTACCGATGACAAAAAGTCCACCTAACTCTTTTACTTCATCAGAAAGCTTGATATCGGTACCACGACCAGCCATGTTAGTTGCAATCGTAACAGCACCTTTTTCACCTGCCTTAGCAATAATTTCTGCTTCTCTAGCATGGTTTTTAGCATTAAGAACTTCATGCGGAATATGAATCTTTTTTAACATCGAACTAATCAATTCACTTGTTTCAACAGCAATCGTACCCACAAGAACAGGTTGACCTTTTTCATGGCACTCTTTAATCTGATTTATAATAGCCTTATATTTTCCCGCTTTAGTAGCATACAACAAATCACCAAAATCTTTTCTTACAACAGGTTTATTCGTTGGTATTTGGATAACATACATATTATATATATCCCTAAATTCTTCTTCTTCGGTTTTAGCAGTTCCTGTCATACCAGATAATTTATTATACATTCTAAATAAGTTTTGGAAAGTAATAGTCGCAAGTGTTTTCGTTTCTTCCTGAATTTTTAATCCTTCCTTAGCTTCAATAGCTTGATGAAGTCCATCAGAATAGGCTCTTCCTTTCATTTGATGACCAGTATTTTGATCAACAATAACAACTTCTCCATCTTCAACAATATAATCAAAATCTCTTTTAATAGCATAATTAGCCTTAAGAGCTTGATTAATATGATGTACAAGTGATGTATTATTTAAATCATATAAGTTTTCAACATTAAAAAACTTCTCAGCACTGGAAATTCCTTTAACATCTAAAGTTACAGCCTTTGTTTTTTCATCATATACATAACCATCATTTTCTTTTAAAGTTTTAACAAATTTATCAGCCTGTTCATAAAGATTAGCTGTACGAAGATAACCACCTGATATAATAAGTGGTGTTCTAGCTTCATCGATTAAAACGGAGTCAACTTCATCGATAATAACAAAATTTAGTCCTCTTTGAACACGGTCCGTACTCCTAACAACCATATTATCTCTTAAATAATCAAATCCAAGTTCGTTATTAGTTGTATAGGTAATATCACAATTATAAACATCTCTTTTCTCGCTAGGAGTAAGTTCACGATAATTAACGCCGACCGTTAAACCTAAAAATCTATAAATATTTCCCATCCAGTTAGCATCACGGCCAGCCAAATACTCATTAACCGTTATAATATGGACACCCTTACCACTTAGGGCATTTAAATAAGCAGGCATGGTAGCTGTCAACGTTTTTCCTTCACCCGTTTTCATTTCAGCAATATTACCAAAATGAATAGCAAGCCCGCCAACAATTTGAACAAAGTAAGGTTTTTCACCAATAACCCTAAAAGCAGCCTCTCTTGCGGTTGCAAAGGCTTCAACCATAATATCATCTAAAGACTCACCCCTGGCAAGTCTATCTTTAAATTCTTTCGTTTTTCCCTTTAATTCTTCATCTGTTAATTTAGTCATTTCTTCATCTAAGGCTACGACTTTATTTGCAATAGCATTAAACTTTTCTAACTCTTTATATTCATGATTAAATATTTTTTTAAATAAACCCATAAATTCATCTCCTATGTAATACCATTATATCAAAACATCTTACAAAATAATAGTTTTTTCACTTAAAATAAGAAAAAATTAGCCGAAGCTAATTAATTTCTATAATTCCGTAATTTCCATCTTCTCTTTTGTATAAAACATTAACTAAATCACTTTTTGTATTCTTGAAAATAAAGAATGAGTGTCCTAATAATTCCATTTGTAAAATTGCTTCATCTTCATTCATTGGTTTCATTTCAATATTTTTTCTTCTTACAATAACAGTTTCCTTTTCTTCATCCTTTGTTGTATCAAAGTCCAAATTAAAGTTTTTAATGCTATCTTTTCCAATATTTTTACGTAAACGTGTTTTATTTTTTCTAATTTGTCTTTCAAGTTTATCTACTACTAAATCAAATGCAGCATATAAATCTTTATTACTTTCTTCAGCACGAAGAAACATCTTTTTAAGGGCAATCGTTACTTCGACCTTTTGATCATGACCTTTGGATTTAACGAGAATATTAGCTCTCACTTCACTTGGATTTTCTAGATATTTATCTAGCTTTGCCATTTTCTTTTCTGCATACTCTCTAATGGCATCTGTTATGTCGTATTTTTCACTGCGAATATTTAATTCCATATCATCATCTCCTAAAAATATTATAACATAAATATTTCAAAAAAGTATGTAAAATTATGTAACAATATAAAAACTATTAGAAACATCTCTAATAGTTTTGTTTTAAAGACTATTTTGTTAAAGTTTTAAGATATTCACAGATAATATAAGCAGTTTTTTTAGCTCCAATTGCTGAATTAATACATAAGTCATAATTTTCCGTTGCACCCCAAGTTTTACCTGAAATAATTTTGTAATAACTTGCACGATTTTTATCTGATTTTTCCATATTTTTAAGGGCTTTAGCCTTAGTATCATGATACATTTCCATAATATTTTGAACTCTATAGTCTTTAGGTGCATATATAAAAATGTTAACAACATTATCATTATTTCTTAAAACATAATCAGCAGCTCTACCAACTAAAACGCAAGATCCTTTAGAAGCAATTTGTTTGATAACCTTTTCCTGAGCTTCGATAGCATATTTAACGGGCGTTGTTGTTAAATATAGTTCATGCATAATATTTCCTGTTTGATTTATTTTTGATATAAATTCTTTATCTAAACCACTTTCTTTAGCAGCAAGAGCTGTCATTTCTTTATAGTAATATGGGATATGAAGTTCTTTAGCAACAAGTTCTCCAATGTATTTACCCTGACTTCCATGCTCTCTTGAAATGGTAATAATAAGTCCTTTCTTCGATTTTTGCAAAGTAGCATTATTTTCAGATTTTGAAGGCTCTAATTTATTAAAGAAGGACTTAACTAAAATAATGGTTAAAATCATACCAAGCATATCGGCGATAGGGGCAGCAACTAAAACACCCTTAATACCCATAAAATGAGGTAAAATGATAACAAGTGGAATAAAACATACAATATCTCTTGCAAGTGATACCATAGCTGCTTTTAAAGGTTCTCCAACAGCCTGAAAGAAAATAGAGCATAACTTAATCAAACATGTAAATGTTACAAGCATTAAGAAAAGTCTAAAGGTTAAAGTAGCAAACTCCATATATAAAGCATCAGCTGAACCAAATAAACTAATAATAATACTTGGACATAATTCAAATATTAAAGTCGAAATGATGCCAACTAAACTTGCAACAAAAACCGTTTTTTTGAAAGTTTCTTTAACCCTAGAAATATTTTTAGCGCCAAAATTGTAGCCTAAAATAGGTTGCGCTCCTAAAATAACACCAACAACGATATTAATAACAATCGAAAAAACCTTCATAACAATTCCAATAACAGCTATCGGAATATCAGCCTTATATTTACTTTCAAGTCCATACTTTGCAAGCATCATATTGCAAACAAGTGATATAGCAACAATACTCATTTGTGTTATAAAAGTTGATATTCCAAGTTTTATAACATTTTTAAATAAACTAAAATCCATTTTAAAACTATTGAATGACAATTTAAAAGTTTTAGGTTTTTTAAAATAAATAATAGATATAATTAAAGATGCGACCTCGCCAATAACCGTTGCATAAGCAGCACCTTTAATTCCTAAATTAAATGTAAAAATAAAGATAGGGTCTAAAATGATATTGATAACGGCACCAATAGATGTTGCAAGCATCGAAAAACTAGGCGAACCATCTGCACGAATAATCGCATTCATTGTATTTGCTACCATATAAATAGGTATAGCAGCTAAAATAATCACAAAATAATCATGAGCAAGTTGAAGACTATCACTACTTGCTCCAAATAATGATAACATCTTATCCATAAAGATATATCCTAAAATTAAAAAGATAATACTTATAACAAAGGATGCTAATATACTATTACCTACGGCTTTATGAGCATTTTTCGTATCTTTTCTACCTTGGCATAAAGATAAAAAGGCAGCCGCACCATCTCCAAAACACCATGCGAAAGCAACCGCTATAATGGTGATAGGATAAACAACCCCTGTTGCAGCATTACCTAGATATCCTAAACTACTATGTCCAATAAATATTTGGTCAACAATATTGTATAAAGAACTTATTAGTAATGATAAAATACAAGGTATTGAAAATTTTAATAATAATTTGGAAATTTTTTCAGTTCCTAAAAATTTATTGTCTTCATTATTTTCCATAAAATCACTCCTCTTTCTTTTTAAAAATAGACAATTTGCCGAAAAAAATAATGCGTATAACTTTCGAAATTATACGCATTAATGCTGGTTCGACCATTAAATTATAACACCTTTTTTTAAAATTTTCAAAATAAAAAAGGAAAAAAATTTAAAAAAAAACTACTACACAAGAGCAGTTTTAACTTCTACAACTTTTTTAGCTTGTAATCCTTTATCAGTTCTAACTAGTTCAAAATCAACGTATTGACCTTCTACTAAAGTTTTATAACCTTCTGAAAGAATTGATGAATAATGAACAAAGATATCTTCATGATCGTTATATTCAATGAAGCCATATCCTTTTTCATTATTGAACCATTTAACTTTTCCTCTCATATAAATCTCCCTTCTATTGCTTACAATATAAATATAACTCTAGACTACATCATTTTCAACCAAATCAAGCCGTCAAGTTTCGACAAAAATTTTCTTTGCATGTCATTTATAGTGTAATAAAGTCATTATACTTACATTTTGGTTTTCTTGATGCGTGTATGTTTAAAAACAAAACTTTTTTGCTTGTAATAGTAAATGTTAACATATAAGTATCCTTATTTTAAATATCAAGCATAGAAATTATTATTCTATGCATCGTAACCTTTTATTTCAATTTTTAATGATAAAATTAACCATGTAAGATAAAAGGGGCAGTAAGTATGAGAAATTTAATTATAAATAATTCTTTAGCTTTTATTAAAAAGAATTGTTCATATAATAATACAAAATTAGAAGAAATACAATATGGTTTAGAAGCTATTTATATCTTATTTACGAAAACAGTTATTATCTTATCGGTTGCTTTCTTGCTCGGAATATTTAAAGAGATTGTTATTTTTACATTATTATATAGTTTAATAAAAATGTTTTCTTTCGGATTACATGCAACTAAAAGCTCTATATGTTTAATTTGCTCACTTATAACCTTTATCTCGGTCCCATTTATTTGTAAATACGTAAATATAAATTTTTATCTAAAGATTTTCTTAAATATTGTAAATATTATGCTTATTTATAAAAATGCACCAGCAGATACTTATAAAAGACCAATTGTTAATAAAAAAAGAAGAGCAATATATAAATTTTTATCAACAGTTATAGCTATTATGATGGCTTTTCTTTCCATAATAGTTAAAGATCAATTTTTAGCAAATTGTTTTATATTCGCTCCTATTGTTCAAAATTTTATGATTTCACCTTATATATATAAATTATTTAAATTACCTTATAACAATTACTTAAATTACTTAAATAAGGTTTAAATGATAATTTAAACATAGAAGAAAAAAGGAGGGTTGTACATGGGAAGTTTTTTCGCAAATATTCTTAGCAAATTAGGACTTGGTGCTGCTGCTACTGGAAGTAAAGCTTGTTTCTTATTTTGGATTGATGAACCAGAATGTCCAAAAAGTTTAATTAAATAATTTAAAAACTGATAAGCGTTATTGAACTGAACCCCAAAAGTTGGACAGTTTAATTATTTAAGGATTGTAACCTAAATTGAATAGGTGACAGTCCTTTTAATTTTACTTTAATTCTATCATAATTATAGTAATTAATGTAGTCATCTATTGCTAAAATCAATTCGTCTATTGTTTTATATTTGTCTTCTTGGTCATAAAACATTTCAGTTTTGAGTATTCCAAAAAAGTTTTCCATCATTCCATTATCCATACTATTTCCTTTTCTAGACATACTTTGTTTTATTCCTTTATTTTTTAATCTTTGTTGGTAAGATTGATGTTGATATTGCCATCCTTGATCACTATGAAATATTAAACCTTCTAAATTCTTCCCAGCAAATGCTTTATTAAGCATATCATTTATTTGTTCTAAATTAGGTGATTTAGAAGTATTATAAGATATTACTTCACCATTAAAACCATCTAATATTGGTGA
>CANQCZ010000043.1 GCA_947591215.1 uncultured Bacilli bacterium
TTTTCTGGGAATTTGGATATTAAAACGCTTCTAATGCAATTAACAACTTATCAACCAACACCAATAGAAGAAGGTAAAACTTTGTTATTCTTTGATGAGGTTCAAAGATGTCCACAGGTTTTAACTGCTTTAAAAGTTTTTGCTTTAGATGGACGATTTGATGTTATTGCCTCTGGATCAATGCTTGGAATTATTATGCATGAGGTTTCCTCTTATCCTGTAGGATACGTTGAATCACTATACATGAGACCTATGTCTTTTAAGGAATTTTTGTGGGCTAACGGATATAGTGATGAGTTAATCCAAAGTTTACACGAATACTTTGATAAAAATGAAGTTGTTCCATTAGCTACTCATGAAAAACTGATTGAATTATTTTTACATTATATTGTAGTAGGCGGTATGCCCGCTGCCGTAAAAAAATACATAGAAACTTCGAATATGCAACAAGTGATTTATATTCAAAAAAATATTCTTTTAGATTATAAAAATGATATTGCAAAATATGCATCTAAGACGATGAGAGAAAAAGCTAGAGAATGCTTTGAGTCAATTCCAGAACAACTTGCAAAAGATAATAAGAAGTTTCAATATAAAGTTGTTAAGCAGGGTGGAACTTCAAGGTATTATGGAAGTACATTGAATTGGCTTTTAGATGCAGGATTAGGAATTAAAGTAAATAAATTAAAAACATTTGATATTCCACTTAAAGCCTACAGAGATCTAAATGCTTTTAAATTTTATTTTAATGATACAGGTTTATTGTTATCTTTTTATGAACAAAATGTTAGTTTTGATATAATTAATGGGAATTTAGGTGTATTTAAAGGTGGCATTTTTGAAAATGCTATAGCACAATGCTTAATTGATAATCAGCTACCTATATATTATTATCAAAAAAATGAAACTGTGGAAATAGATTTTGTAACATATATGAAAGGAAAAATTGTTCCAATAGAAGTAAAGTCAGGTAAAAATATAAAAGTTTCAAGCTTAAAAACCATACTTGAAAAGGAAAGTTTAGATTATGGAATTATCTTATCAACAAATAATGTAAATTGTTCTAATCCGAAAATTAAGTGTTATCCATTATATATGACTATGTTTTTAGTAGACGAGATAAAGTGTTAGAGTGAAACTATAAATAAGTTTCAATTAAAAGATAAAAATTGTGCTCATTTAATGGATACAGTTTAAAACTTTTATTATTTCTCGATAATAAAAAATTATCTGTAGACAAAAAGAACGACATCTTAGTTTCAATAAAAAGAGATGTCGTTTTTAGTTTTCGATATTACGTTTATAGTATAAAACAATGGTGTTTACTGATTTGGTTAGTATCATCCTACATTCATCTAAGAAACAACATAATCCATTGGAGGAATATGTAGAATCATCCCAACTTGTAATGAATCATCATTGTTTAAATGATTGTAAGCCGCTAACGCTTCCACGGTGATGTGGAACTTCTCTGCGATTGAAACGAGAGTATCGCCTGGTTGTACCTGATAGACCGTTGTCGGTGTTTCATCCTCGATGCCAGGAGTGTTGCCTGTATCGGTAGGATTATTAGCAGTACTACTTTTTTCACCATTAAGGACATCAGGTTCTAAAAGGACCTCTGCAGCAAGGTCAAGTGCAAGACTCGTACTATATTTTCCTAGAGTCATACTAGCGGGAAAGAGAAGTGCCACAAAAAGTATAATAAATAATGGAATTTTAAAGAAAACCTTTTTGCCGTGCATGTTATGATTGTTTTTCATCCTTGACTATTCCTCCTCCACTACTTGATTTGTTTGATTTACCGTGATGTCTATAGTACCGGAAAGTGTAACCATTGCCGTATCACCACCATTATCACCACAACTACCACAATCTAGGACTAGCACATATGTTTTTGAACTTGACTCGCCATCATCTGTCTTACTCAAAGAAAACGTGTACGTATACGGGTCACCAATCCCAGTATCAGAGTCAACGGTATCAGGGACAAAAATATCATAATCTTTATTCAATTCATTACCTTTATTACCCAATTCATTATTATCTCCAGAACGCGTAAATACAAACAATGATACACCGCCGTCACTTTCACCACTTTCATCACTTTCGTCATTTACTCCAAAAAGAATAAGAGTTATGCCATATAATGGGTCAGGGCTCCCAACAGATCCATTATAAAAGCATATTTTCATATCATTAAAAACCACAGTGCCATTTACATCTAAATTACTATTATTGATTATCGTAAAAGAGTAGGCTACAATCTGTTTATCATTCTCATTATATTTTTCTCCAGGTTCATAGGGGTCATATTCATTTACTTCAACATCAAAATTAGCCGCCGTCAGCGTCAGCGAAACATTCGAAACTTCCCCGCTTGAGATATTTTTAGAAAACGATACGCCAATAAAAAGCAGCGAGGTGGTTAGCAAGAAAGTAAGGCAAAATATACCCCATTGGAAAAACTTATTCGTTTTGCATGTTTTCAAAGGTTTTGGTGAACTTTGTCGGTTGGAATCCGTCTGTATCGAATCTGGCTCAATCGACGAAGTCGTTGGCTCGTCATTATGTTTTGTCATGCGTTTTACCTACCTTTCTTATGAAATAGCTAGGAAGAATAATCAACAATCCACCAATCAATAGGATTGTGCAAATTCCTAAAGGTGTCTTTAACCAGAGAATTGTACTACCGACACCAGGCAGCACAGCTTTTACTTTTCCGTAAATTTGCGATACGGGAAACGGAGCGTCCTCGGTATTGTTTGCATCGCCTTTTGTGACAGCTTCTTCGTTTTCCAAAGATACTAGTCGATGAGTGACAAGGTTCCCGTATTCATCTTCGTATGTGACAATTTCTCCGACTTTGTAGTTGTCTTCTCTATGAATGATAAGAAGCGCACCCACTGGAAGTTCCGGTTCCATACTGCCGGAAAGGACCACGGCGCTACCCCAATCGAACACGGTGGGAAGAGGATTCCCTGTGGCATGAGCAAATGTCGTATATCCGAATAAACACACAATCAGAAGAAACAATGTCGCAAAAAATCCTGTGGCAATCTGCTCTAATCGATTATTCTTAAGCATCATCGCTTCCTCGTTTGTTTGCTTTAAGAGTTTACACTGCTACCACGTGACTGCTCTGCAGAGATGCTTAGCGAAACAGAAAACACTAGTTCGACTCCATTTTCGGCCATTTTCGTATCATCCGGATCAGTCACATTAGTCTTAATAACCTCATTAGTCCCATTAACCTCATTTTTTTCAAAAAGCCATTGATAGCAAATATAAAGACTTATGCTTTCTTGTCTCTTGATTTCAATGCCTTTAGTTTTTAGTTCAACACGGCTTGGTATCTCCGCTTTATCATTGAAATCTTCGTATGACGACAACCCTGCTGGATCAGCATCAGAATCAGCTATAACATCCTTGTAGGACAGACCTTTAGAAACCTCATTTATTTCATTAGTCAACTTAACGTCATAACTTATTTTCACAATAGCATCCACATCACTTGCATTCTCAATTTTGATTTCTGCAAAGCCCCAAGTGCCAGGGGCAATTGTATTTTCGCCTATTGGCAAGTCTGAATTGTTTTCTTTTTCGCTCATGATTGTCCATATGATATCATTCAAATTAATTTCATTATTTTTAATAGATGATCCAGCAACTTTTATATCCCAATTTGCCACATTTAATGTCAAGTCGGTGGATGAGATTTCTACTTTACTAGAATACTTTGCAATAGTCATGGAAATTAAACTAGTAGAAAGCATCATGACAGCTAATAGCATAAAGAACGCGGCTTTAAGAAAGTTGTTTTTCTTTGTCTTAATCATCTGCTTAACCTCCTATGTCTTTTTTTGATATTTTGATGTACGTCATTCTCAAAGTAGGGTCTACAATTGTTCTAATCGTAAGGTGAAAGGCAAGAAAAAACTTACGATTTTCGCATTTAGTGATTTCATAAAGTTCCATAATGCACACCTCACTTTTACTTCATTGATTTAAACCCTTAAGAGTATAGTCTAAAAAATTTTTTTTGATAAACTACACTATTAAAGGTTTAAATGCTAGTTTTAGACACAGCAGACTAGGCAGCCTTAGCGCCACATTTAAGGCTGTCAGTCCAGTTGTATCAATCACAGACGGAACATACGAGATCGTCTGTTTATAGTTGAAAATTAGGCTTCTTTAGGATCAACTTGTGTTGCAGTGATAGTCACGCTACCAAATGTGATTTCTTTATGGTTTGTTCCAAGATCAGTATCGTCATCATCAGTTGAACCATCATCTACATCGTACTGCCATTGATAGCAAACATAAAGATTTATACTCGTTCCAGTAGGGGAGCCTTTTTTATTAAGAGTAATATTACTTAAATCACCACTTGCGTCAGCGTATTTTTCTGGCGCAGCAGTCATGGCAACTAGTTTGAAATCCAAACCGGTAGAAGCAACTGTCGGCTTAGTCCAATTGGTTACTGCCAAAGTAGCATCAACCTCACCCTCATTTACAATCGTAATTTCCGCATAGCCCCAAGTGCCTGGAGCAATCACATTATCTGCGACATGATTAGGCGCCTGTTTTCCTTCTCCTTCTTTATAGATTTCCCATTCGACAGAGTCCATTTCAATAGTGCCAGTCATAGGAGCGCCAGCAACGTTTATTGACCACTGTGCCGGAGTAATTCCTGGGAATGTTGCATTACCTGAACTTTTGTATTTCGCCATTGTTCCGGAAATTACGCTAGTGGCTAGTACTATGAAGGAAAACATAATACCAGCAACTTTGAAAGAACGCTTGTTCTTTGTTTTTGTCATGTTTCAAAACCTCCAAAATATTTTTTATATATGTAACACCTAAGCCGTGTGGCCGGCATGGTTATTACCAAAATAGAATGTTCCTTGTTCAGGAATTTTGCTTTTTGCGAGCCGCAATTTTTGGCGGAACGATAAAAAGCAGAGACACAAGAAAAATGGGTAGCATCACGCATAGAATCATACCTGTTGGCGTTTGAATAAATAAAAGCGTCTTGCCCATACCCTTAAAACGCATCTTGTAAACGCCAAGAATTTGATTCGGGTGTATCTCGTCTTCGTCCGGTGTATTGTTGGCATCTCCTTGCGTGGTATAAATGGTTTCTCCACTTTCGTCTTTCGACACTTCTATAATTCTGTGCGTCACATAAACGTCTTCAATGTGATAGCAAATAATATCCCCTACATTAAAAGAGGCGTTGTCGTCGCTGCTTTTAATCAACACAACGTCATCCTCATCAAACAAAGGTGACATACTACCCGTTTCTACAATTAATGGCGTATAGCCAAAACAACTCGGTGGAATATCATTATGAATCAGAGAATTGAAAAAAAGCGTTGTGGCGATTATAAACTCAGGCAGCATTAGGGCACAAAGAAAAATCCCGATGATGTTGGTGATGCTTAAAAAGCTCAGCTTTTTATCTTCGTCTTGTGAATAATCATCGTTACTGTTCATTATTTGGTCCGACTCCATATAGATAAAACTCCTTCCTGCGCTGCAAAAGAGACATAATACGCATTATGTTGTAATTGTTAATTGATAAGACTGACTAATGGCATTTTGATTTGAATTCTATTTTTAAAATTAGTGAAAAAAACAAACCTTTTTATCCATGCTTTTAAAAAGGCTTATTTTGTTGCGCTTTTTTTAATAATTTTGGAAAAATCACATTTTTCTTTCAAAAAAAATTGTAAACATTTTTATTTTATATTTTTAATCTATTGATTAATACCAGAAAAGTGTTTTATAATATGCATAATTGCAGATAAACGTAGATATAACTATTGTAGTTTCTGCAACATAATGCGTATTATGTCGCTATCGTGTTTTCGATGGCTTTTTTTATATCTTATATAATAAGATGCATGGCTTCCATTTTGCGACGATGTTCTAAGCCGGTGCTAACAATATATATTCGTGTTGTATTGATACTGCTATGACCGAGAATATCCGCCAGTTTGGCAATATCTTTTTCGATGCCGTAAAACACTCGTGCGAATAGGTGGCGCAGGTTGTGGGGAAACACTTTACCCGGAGCAACGTTAGCACTTTTGCACAAGGCTTTCATCTCCCGCCATATGTTAGTTCGACTTATTGGCTTGCCTTTGCGGGTGATGAAAATCGAACCTAATTTGATCTTCTGTTTCAAGATGTAGTGAAGTAATTTCTTTTGTAGAGGCTTGACTAGAAACACTATTCGTGTTTTGCCTTTGCAATTTACGATTGCTTCGCCACGTTGCACGGCTTCAACGGTGATGAAGGGAAGTTCGCTTACTCGAATGCCCGTGCCGCAGATGGTTTGTAAAATAAGGTTTAATCGTTCGTTATGCTGACTTTGTGCCGCTTGACATAAGCGTTCGTATTCCGCTTTGTTCAATTCCTTCTCTTCGGGGTAAAACAACTGCCGCTGTATTTTTAAAGTTTTTACACGACAATCATACCATCCTAAAAGTGAAAATAGACTATTGAGACTTGCTAAAATCGAATTGATGCTACGAGCTGCATAGCCGTTTTCGATCAAGTGCTGTTTATAGTCAATCACGGCTTCTTTCGTTACCGGTTTTCCATTTTGTGTGGTAGCAAACTCTCGTACATCATGCAGATATTTTCCCATGGTATTTTTGCTTTTTTCTTCGTTTTCAAGATGCTCTTGAAATTTTTTGATTGTTTTTTCAGTAATAATCTTGTCCATATCTATAATAACCTCCGATATTTAGTATTTTTAGTTTATCTAAATAAATGCATTTGCTTCAAGTTTGCTATATATTTGATATCTGCTTATTAAAAAAAACATTTAATAAAGTCGTAAAAGACAATTCTTAATAATGTTTTAATCGCCTAATTTTTTTGTGTAAAAAATAAAATACGACAAAATTATAATAATTTCGACAAATCTACATATTGATATAGTAGGAAGTGATTTTAGATGAATCTTTCGAAGATACTATTAGTTGTGATTGCTTATGTGGTTAGTGTCTTCGTGATTCTTCTTTTTTTTAAGGGTGCGACTAGACTTAATCGCGATAAATAATAAATAAATAATTTAAAATGGTTGCAAAAGTTTCTTGACCTGAATATAATGAATATACAATTAAACAATCGTTTAATCGTAGGAGGAAAATTATGGTTAAGAAATTTCAAGTTATCGGATTAGACTGCCCGTCTTGTGCTACTAAATTAGAACGGAAACTTCAAAAAATCGATGGTGTTCAAAACCTTACAATCAATTTTTTATTTAATAAGATGACGATCGAATCGCGCGATGATCAATTTGAAACAGTACTTGCTAAGATTCGCCAAGAATGTGCAAAATTTGAAGGTGGCGTAAAAATCGTATGAATAAAGAAAATATAATAGCAATCGTAAAAATCATCTTATCTTCCATCTTACTTTTACTTGGAATCTTTTTGCCGATTGATAATGTTTTTAAGGTCATTATTTTTATAGTCTCGTATGTTATTATCAGTTACGATATTATCTTTAAAGCTATCAAAAATATTTTTCACGATCCTCACGCTTTTCTAGATGAGTTTTTCTTGATGAGTCTTGCTTCACTTGTCGCACTAGCATTGCAGGAGTATAGTGAAGCCATCGCGGTGATGATTCTATATCAAATCGGAGAATTACTTCAAGATTTAGCCGTCGACAAATCGCGAAAATCGATCATAGCGATGATGAATCTCATTCCCGAAACCACGCGTGTCATCCGTGAAGATCAAGAACTTGAAGTCGCTTCTGAAGAAGTGAAATTAGATGAACTTATGGTTGTGAAACCGGGTGAAAGAATCCCGCTGGATGGCATAGTTGAAGAGGGAGAATCTTTGCTTGATATGAGTTCTTTAACCGGTGAGTCGCTACCGGTTAAGGTTTTAAAAAAGAGCGAAGTGTTTTCTGGAACGATCAATCTCAATTCACGACTTGTCATTCGAGTGAAAAGCACCTATGAAAATTCGACGGCTACTAAGATTTTATCGCTCATTGAAGAGGCGTCGTCAACTAAAGGTGAAAATGAAAAATTTATTACAAAATTCGCGCGAATTTATACACCGCTTGTCGTTCTTTTGGCACTTGTTTTAGCGGTACTTCCACCTTTGTTTGACGGATTATGGACCATGTGGTTGCATCGAGCACTATCATTTTTAGTG
>CANQCZ010000044.1 GCA_947591215.1 uncultured Bacilli bacterium
CTAAAATGTAGGGGCTACCTAATTTAAAAATGGGTAACCCTTAGAGGTCTTCCTTCATCTATAGTATACGCAAAAAAATAAAATAATGTCAAGCAAATGTGTAACGTTATTTAACAAGATTTCAATAGCAAAGTAAATTCAGTTTATAGTAAAAAACGTCAATTTATAATTTACTTTTTAAGGTTGTATCTATTCCTTATGCGTTTTATTCGGAACTTAAACACTTTTTAATCTTATAGATTCTCAAACCCTTGATAAAATAAGTTTTTTATCAAATTTTTAATCGGTAATTCTATTTCTTGCAGTTTTTTCCTGAATATACTTTTTGTTCTATATATCAAAAAGCCGAGAAATCAAGAAGAACTGAGAAACAAACGATTAAAAAGATTAGAAGAAAGAAATAAATAAAAGATCTCAATCAATAAAAAAATTTATAAATTAAGCCACCCAGAGAAATGTGGCTTTTTTTGCAACAAAATATCAGACGTTTTTGAGTGTTTTTTTTTGTTGAACACCCTAAAAAGTCCGATTATAATTGATAATGGAAGACTTCAAGGGTTACCCTGCTCTCTCCTTTATAGGAGTAGAAAGGGGGTTAAGCTTATGGAACAGTTTATAACTATTCTATTTCTAATAGCTTTAATTCTTTATTTATCAAAAAATGATAAAGAAAAAAGATAGCCCTTCATCTCCTAAAATGTAGGGGCTACCTAATTTAACAATGGGTGACCCTTAGAGGTCTTCCTTCATCTATAGTATACGCAAAAAAATAAAATAATGTCAAGCAAATGTGACGTTATTTAACAAACGTTCAATAGCAAAGTAAATTCATTTTATAAAAAAGAGAATCTTATTAAAGTTAAATTTTGCAAATAAAAATCATTTTTAATAGTTTGCATACATGTATCTCCCTTATAATCGGAAGTTACTTCCTAAATGATGTAACTTCCGACTCATATCATAAAAAAGACGGAGAAAATCATTAAGCATTCCTATTTCATGATTGAGGAACGCTTCTAGTTAAGCAATAGATTAAAATCGAAGAAAATAGCAAAAAAGCGATGCTTTTTAATGCACCGCCTGTAATTTTAAATTTCTACCGAATTATAAACGATATTGGAAACATTCATATCGTCTTCTTGATAAATCCCATCAACCGCTAGGGTCTCCCCTTCTAAAGTGAAACTTATCGGTTTTGTAACTCCCATTAAATCCAATGATAACGCGACTAATTCATAAAGTTCTTTATTGACGGTTTCTTCATCGATAAGCGCGCTGTTATTGACGCTTAAGATAAAGTCGTCATTTGCTTCCTGCAAAGCAGAAATTTGTTTGTAAGTGGCCACATTTTTTAATCGTGAAGCAACCGGAAGGGTATATGATAAGGCATTGGCAAAACTGACATTGAGGCTTTCCATTTTTTCGCTATAGAATGTCACCGGCACTAAATATTTGGTTTCTTGATCGTAACTGCGTTCGTAAAATAGCGTCACTTTTTCTTTGCCGACGATTTCTCGCGGTGACTGATTGACACGATTCAATCCGAAATTTTCGTCGAGAATCGAAGGAAGCGGAGTGTGATTGTTCGGCAAACTGCTTAAAATGGTTCCATTGACACTTAAAATCATCCCGTCGATTTCATCGAATTGAAGCATCGTGGCTAACAAGGCCTCAACCATCTTCACTTCGTTTTTCTCTTGATAATTTAAAAATTCTTCCGACATATCCAATAACAAGATGTTATTTTCGATGGTGAACGAATTAACTTTGGCGTCTTCGGGAATAAATCCGTGAAGATACTCATTTGCCGCTTTACTGTCGGTTCTTAAAAGATTGAAAGTATCCAAGATCTCTTCTTGAATCGAATTTTTTTGATTGAGACTTACGGTGAGAGGCACCGTCAAATCGTCATTTGAAATCAAATAAACGCGACGCGTCACTTTATTGGTTTCAATGATGACTTGTTCTAAGGGCGTCATTCTTCTATTGTGTTCGACAATGCCTAGCGTTGCCCCCACGATCGCGGCGCACATCGGAATCGCAAAACAGCAACCATATTTGATAAAGGCCATTTTTTTAGGCTTTTTAAAGTTAAAAGCAACCACTCCTTTGATATGGAAAATGCGCCAAGATTTAATTTTTTTTATGATCTTTTTAAACATATCAGTCACCTCACGCTATCTTATTTATTTGAAGGTCATTTTATGACTAAGTGCGGAAAATATTTTAAGATTATCGATTTGGTGACTTGATCAGCCCTAAAATCAAGCGTCTTTCCATGTGGCAAAGAAGCGATGAGTTCTTGATGATAAGTGAAAATTTTTCCGTCGATGTAACGCGTAAAAATCGCTTTAGCCAAAGGATAATGCGTGCATGCCAAAATGTAATCTTGTCGTTTTTTTAACCCTTTGATAATTTCGATCACTTGAACGATATCGCTTTTTTCAATCGCCCCTGCCAAATCTTTGATTCCGACAATCGGATATCGATGGTACAAACGTGAATAAAGTAACGGAGTTCCTAAAAGAACCTTATCCTTACAATGCTTTAAATTATAAGAAAGAATATCGACGATTTGATATGAAGGCAAAACTTCGCATTTATCCAGTAAAGACGACATCGTGTTACAGGCCATAATAAGAAGATCGATATGATACGTCTCGAATTGTTTTAACCTAGTTTTTAAAATCGCCAGCAATTGATCTTCGCTTTTAGTGCCAAACGGGAAATGTTGATGATCGATAAATACGACGTAATTATGTTTTTTATCTTGCTTTATAATCTCTTCGATAAACGGGATCACACCGCATCCGGAATCATAAATCAATATCTTCATACATTACATTATAAAAACGGAGCGACGAAAATATGAAAATAACCTCACTTTGCAATGAGGTTATAGGGAAATCTCTTTCATTCTGATCAGTTCGACAACCGCATGCGCACGACCTTTGACGCCGAGTTTCTGCATGACGTTTGAGATGTGATTGCGCACGGTCTTCTCGGAGATGAAAAGAGTATCCGCAATTTCGCGAGTAGCCATATTCTTGACTAACAGTTCAAATACTTCCCGCTCGCGTTTCGTTAATAAAGATGGCAAATCACTCACTCCTCACGCCTAAATTATCGTATGCGCGGTTTTTGTTTTTGCTAGTATTATAAACACTTTTGGGCGTTATTGATCTTGAAGTTTCTTCAAGATTTCATTTGCCGCTTCAAGTGGCACAATCTGCGCTAGTTCTTCTTTAGAAGCTTTCTTTAAACTATCTAGTGACGGATAAGCTTTCAACAGCATCTCTTTTCGCTTTTTACCGATTCCTTTAATGTCATCAAATAACGAGAATGTCATTTTTTTGCCCCGCTTTTCGCGATGAAAAGTAATCGCGTAACGGTGAACCTCATCTTGCATCCTTACTAACATCAAAAAAAGTTTTGATTTAGGGTCAAGATTAATCAATTCGCCATCTTTGATAAGTCCCGCAGTATGGTGATGATTGTCTTTGGCAAGGCCCGCGACCGGTATCGATAATTCCAATTTATCGAGCACTTTTTGGGCGACGTTAATCTGATTGATGCCTCCATCTACAATAATCAAATCGGGGAAAGTTTTATGCTCTTCTTTGAGTCTCGTGTAACGACGATCTAAGACCTCTTCCATCGATTTTAAATCGTCTTTACCAGAACTTCGCTTAATATTGTATTTGCGGTATTCGCTTGGAGCCTTAACGCCATTTATAAAAACCACCAAAGCTCCGATCGGCTCGCTTCCTTGAAGATGGGAGTTATCGAATAACTCGATTCTAAGCGGTGTTTTTATTCCTAAACATTTTCCGAGTTCCTCAAGCAAAGCCAGATTATCATCGTCAAGACGGGCGGTTAAGAAATGTTCGTCAAGCCCGTTTTTAGCGTTTTCTAGGGCGATAAATATCAAATCTTTTTTAAGACCGCGTGAAGGAGAAACCACGTGGCAAGAAAAGATCTCTTCAAGACGCAAAGCGAGCTCTTTTGACGAAACGACGATTTCTTTTGGCAAATCATGATTTTGATAATATTGAAAGATCGACGATATCACTTGTTCGAGAGAATCGTCGAATTCTTCGATAATGAAGATGTTTTTCCCGAGCAATAACCCCTTTCGATAAGTCATTATCGCTAAAGAAAGATACTTCTCTCTCGATGAAACCGCAATCACATCACGATCGAGATGGTCTTTAATCGTCACGCCTTGTCTTAAAGCGATATGATCCAAAGATTCAATCAAATCGTGATATTCTTTGGCCTTTTCAAACTCGAGTTTTTCACTCGCTTCGTTCATCTTCTTTAACGTTTCGAAGCGGATTTTTTTGACGTCTCCATTTAAAAAGCGATTGATATCCTCAATCAAAGGTTCATACACTTCGTCGCTGATTTTATTGATGCACGGTGCCAAACATTGACCAAGATGATAATAAAGGCATGGTTCCTTATGAAGGTTTTGACATTTACGCAAGGGATAAAGACGATTCAATAAATCGATGGTGTGATAAACCGAACTTGAAGAAGGAAACGGACCGAAATAACGAAACGACGGATCTTTATCGCGATAGCTGATTTTTAAAAAAGGATCGCCCTTTTTCTTTAAGGCGATAAAGGGATAAGATTTACCGTCTTTCAACAAAATGTTGTATTTAGGATAATATTTCCGAATCAGATTCAACTCTAAAAGCAACGCTTCTTTTTCAGACGGCGTTTCAATCGTATCAAAATCGCGCACTTCAAGAACCATTTTAAAAACTTTTCCCTCTTGAGGACGCGTAAAATATTGTTTGACTCTTTTAATCAAGGATTTGGCTTTACCGACATAAATCACTTCATTGTCGGCATTTTTCATGATATAGACACCCGGTCTAGAAGACAGCAATTCGATCTTGGCCTTTAAAACTTCGTTCATTTTAAAATCACCACCGTCGCTCCAACGCCGCCTTCATTCAATCCTCCTAAACGATAACTTAAAACATGGGGGTGATGTTTAAGATAGTCTTGAACGGCCGCGCGCAACTTTCCACTCCCGGAGCCATGAATGATGCGCACTTGTTTATAGTGAGCGACTACAGCGTCGTCTAAATATTTGCTGACCGCCTCTAAACCTTCTTCGATATGATATCCGATAATGTTCAATTCTAAAGGCACAATTTTCAGATTAGTAAAATCGCTATTGACGTACTGCTTCTTTTCTTTTGCTTTTGGCCTACATAAAACCAGGGAACTTTTAGGAATCCACATCGACTTTCCTTCATCCGTCAAAACGTAGCAATCATCGTTTTTGATTCTGATGATCCGCCCTCTTATCGCCAAATCTTCATAAGCGACATAATCGTCGATTTGAAATTCATGGACGATGGGCTTAGTTTCTTCTTGTTCGCTTAAAGCTTGTAAACGTCGTCTTGAAGATATAATCTCATGCGTTTTGATCGTTTCCTTATCTTTCAACTCTTCAAAAATTTGTTCGATTTTTTCCGCTGCTTCAATCACCAGCGTCTCGATTTCCTCTTGGGCTTTGTCTTTGATTCGCTGTTGTTCTTTAAATAAGGCTTTTTGTTTCTGTTCGGTCTCTTGAAGCGCCGCCTCTAATTGATTTTTTTCGCTCAATAACTGATCTTTGAGTTTTTCGGTCTCTTCGATTTTAGAAACCAGTTCATCAAGAAGAAGATCTTTACTATTATTTTTCGCCTCATTTAACCAATGTTTGGCATTTTCGATAATTTGGTGATTCAAACCTAATCTTGACGCCACTTCGATTCCGTATGATTTACCACAGGTTCCAAGCCGCAAGTGGTAAGTCGGCAACAATTTTTCTTCATCAAAAATCATCGATGAAGGTAAAATTGCTTGATTTTCAAGCGAATAATTCTTTAAGCCTTCATAGTGCGACGAAATGATGGCAAAACATCCTTTTTCAATCAAAAAATTAATAACTCCGATGGCGAGTGCTTCTCCGTCTAATGGAGAAGTACCGGTTCCCAGTTCATCGAGAATTACAAGCGAATCTTCATCAACTTGCTCGGTGATCAAGCGGATATTTTCAATGTGACCTGAAAAAGTCGAAAGGTTATCAAGTAACGATTGATGATCGCCGATATCGACGAAGATCTCTTTGAAAAAGGAAATGAGCGGTGGTTCATCGCACGGAAGTGGCAAGCCGCATTGATGAAGATAGACAAAAAGTCCAATCGTCTTTAACGCGACGGTCTTCCCCCCAGCATTAGGACCACTTATAAGTAGGATTTTCCGATCATAAAGTTCAAAAGAATTTTTAACGACATTTTTTTGATCCAACAAGGGGTGTCGCGCCCCTTTTAAAGAGATGATCTGCTCTTCAGATACTTTACCGACCACAGCATCGTATTCTTTGGCATACTGCGCCTTAGCCATCAAAAAATCCAATCTCGCAATCAAGTAATGATCGAGACATAAACTTTCAAAATTTCTTTTGATTTCATCTAACAACTCTTTAATGATTCTGGAGATTTCTTCATTTTCTTCTTGCTTTAAGCGGTAAATCTTATTGTTACTGGCGATAATTTCGTTAGGTTCGATAAAAACCGTTTGTTGACTAGCGGAAACGGCGACGGCCACTCCATCCACTTTTCCTTTGTAACTGGCTTTGATTGAGAGAACTTTGGTTTGGTCTTTCAAAGCGATGCGTTCATCATTCAAATAAGCACCATATTTTTGCACCAAACGATTCATGATCACGCTTTGCACTTGCTCTTCGTTTTGAATAGCTTTACGGATAGACGAAAGTTTAAAGGACGCTTCAGAAGAAATGGTCAAATCGGGCGCTAAAGTCACGTCGATTTTCTTTTTTAATGTAGGAATGAGGATCAAACGTTCAAGCAATCCTTTAAGTAACGGAAATTCATTATCGATCATCGTTTCGCGTTTGAGTACCGATGCATTTTCTAAAAGACGAGAAACCTGATAGAAAAATTCCAGTTCGACACTTGCCCCTTTTTCGATTAAAGCCAAAGAATCAAGCAAATTATTTAAAGGATAGATCGATAAAGATTGATATTTATAAAGATAGTTATTAGCCTCTTGGGTATATAAAAGTTCTTCTTCCAATTCACCGCGATATGAAAACATCTCCAGTTCTTGAATCATCTTTTTTGCGTAACCGGTTTGAGCGTATTTTTGAATCAAATTAAAAACTTGATCAATTTCAAGAATTTCTTTTAGTGATTTCATACTTTCACCTGATTGTTATTGTATCAAAACCCTGAAGTTTTATCATCAAAAATCGATGTTACGGATTAATAAACCATTTTTTTCAAAGTGGTTTTGCACTCTTTGTTTTACACTGTTACTAGCGACATTTTTATTTATAATCACGAAAATCCATGATAAGATAATAAATGAGGAAAATATGAAAAGCGTTACGATTCAAATAGACGAAGCACAAATCGCAAAGATCATGAATCACTTTGAAGGATATGAACAAGAAGCCAAAGGTGACTATCTTTTATATCGTGCCGAAAACGAAGACTGCGCGGTAACAATTTACACTTCCAAAAGAGGTTTTAAAGCCGTTTTTACCGGCGATAAATGCCTAGAAGTCGCTTCTCTTTTTAGCGATCAAGCGACGTTTAATATTCCAAAAACCATTATTAATTCCTCGTGGCAAGATCTCAATAATCAATTCGGTTCCGATGAAGTCGGAGTCGGTGATTTTTTCGGACCGATGATCGTCGTTGCTTGTTACGTAAGCAAAGATGATATTTCGTGGTTACAGAAACTTGGCGTCGACGATTCCAAAAAATTGAAAGATCACAAAATTATCGAGATTGTTCCGCAACTTTTAAAGCGAATTCCGCATTCGAAACTATGCTTAGATAACGTCACTTACAATCGTCAAATCGCTTTGGGTATCAATATGAATGAATTGAAAAGCAAACTTCACAATCGGGCTCTTTACAATGTGATTCATCGTCAAAAAGTCGATTTTTACCATGTTTATGTCGACCAATTTGTTAGTGAAAAGCGTTACTATGAATACATTAAAAATGAAACTAAACAAATTGACAATATCATTTTCAAAACCAAAGG
>CANQCZ010000045.1 GCA_947591215.1 uncultured Bacilli bacterium
ACAATTACTTTTTTTGAATTAAATAATTGTATTTAATTAAACTCATCGATATAATTGTTAATGCTTGCCAGCTTAGTTCATTGGTAGAATAAATCACTCGTAATGATTAGAGACAAGTTCGATTCTTGTAGCTGGCACCATTAACGATAAGCCTTTAAAAGGCTTTTTATTTTTTATTTAAAATTTACTTTTATATTCATTTTATGAAATTTGTCGATTATAATTACTGATATCGAATATCAGAGTAGTTAAGAAGCGTTAAGTGCTATACGATGGGAAGTGGCGTATAGACGAACACAATTGTGGCGGTTTCTTAGCGCGTCCGCTGGTAAAAAAGCGGACCTCTTATATTAAGGAGGTCTTTTTATGAAATTTTCTAAAATTCGAATTATTACCACATCGGCAACATTAACGGCACTTTCGGTAATTTTGTATTTTTTAAGTGCCAGAAGCGATACAATCGCATTTACCATATACGGATTGCCTCTTTTGCTTGCCGGAATAGTATTTGGGCCTGTTATCGGAGGGTTAAGCGGTCTTGCAACCGGCATTATCACTCAAGCCCTGCATTATGGTTTTACTATAACGACACCTTTATGGCTGCTTGCTCCTTTATCTTGGGGACTAGTAAGCGGAATAATAAGCCACATAATGAAATATCAAATTACTTTCAAAACACTTATATGCAATTGTTTAATAACTAGTTTCATTTGTTTTGCCTTTAATACTTTGGGAATTTATCTTGACGGACTCATTTTTGAATATCCTGTTGCGTTAATTTACACAACGATCATTTTACGTCTCATTAATGCTACGATACTAAGTTTTGTATTTAGTTTCATTTTAAAAGATATCGCTCCGCGAGTAGCCTTCATAAGAGAAAAACAAACCCAATTATAATATTTTATTACTTATATAAATTATTATAAGTATGCTATAATGGTTACGAGGTGATATATTTTACATGACTCAAAAACCGATTTTGGCAATAATTTATGACTTTGATAAAACTCTATGTAGCGATGATATGCAAAACTTCTCTTTTATCCCCGCTCTTAATATGACCCCTAAGGAATTTTGGGGTCGTACCGGTGAGTTTTCAAAAAAGACAAATATGGAAAGAATCCTTTCCTATATGTACATGATGATCGAATGTGCCAAAGAAAAAAATATTAAATTAACCAGAGAATATCTTGAATCTCTTGCCAAAGATATTCGCTTTTACGAAGGAGTTACCACTTGGTTTAAACGCATTAACGAATATGCTGAAGAAGCCGGTGTAATAGTCGAACACTATGTGGTATCTTCCGGAACCAAAGAAATAATCGATGGTTCGATAATTGCCAATCAATTTACGAAAATTTACGGATGTGAATTTCTTTACGATGAAAATGGTGAGGCTTGTTGGCCGCGTATCGCCATTAACTATACTGCTAAAACCCAATATTTATTTAGAATATCAAAAGGTGTTTTAGATGAAACCGAGGATACTAAAGTAAACCAACGTGTTGAAAAAAGAATTCCAATCAGCAATATCGTTTATATCGGAGACGGAATTACCGACGTTCCTTGTATGACTCTCGTAAAAGAAAAAGGCGGACGTTCCATTGCGATTTATCCTAAAGGAAAGAAAAACCTAGTTCTTCCCCTTTTGCAAGAAGAACGCGTTAATTATATTTGCAAAGCCGACTACCGCAAAGATAGTCGCATTGAACAAATCATGAAACTAATTGTCGATTCTATCGCTATTACAAGTAAACTTTTAGCCGAAGAAGACAGTATTTAGTTGGTTTTAGGTGGTAAAAATATATGAAAAATTCGAAAAAACTATTTATTTTATCTTTATTTGCAGCGATGTTATTATCATCGTGTAATCTTAACGAAACTAATAATTCTTCACTTTCAAGTGAAGCAGAATCAAGTTTTGTTTCTACGACCAGTTCTAACCCGAACTCGACACCGAGTATCATTTATGTCACGACTATAAACTTAAATGCCAGCACTAAAAATATGAATGTCGGAGAATCATTTAATTTAACGTACGATGTGCTCCCTTCAAATGCCACTAATAAAAGTGTTACATTTGAGTCTTCTGTATCAAGCGTTGCAAGTGTCACAAGTAGCGGAAAAGTCACTGCCTTAAAATCCGGAACGACAACGATAACCGTAAAAGCTCAAGACGGAAGCAATATATCTGCAACTTGTAATATTATCGTCAGTGCTCCAGTTACCGCCACTTGGAGTTTAATTAAAAATACTAATGATCTTCAAAGTGGCGATGAGATTGTCTTAGGTTGTTCTGAGTACGATGTCACCGCCGGTGATATTTCTTCAGGAACTAGCTTTTTAGCATCAACCGCTTCAACTTTTGCAAGCGACAATCAATCGATTAAAACATTAAATAAAAGCACTATGTCATTTACCCTAGGGAAAAGTGGCGCTTATTGGACCTTAACCGGTAGCAATGGTAAATTATTAGGAGCTACCGCCGCTAAAAAGGTCGGGTGGAATACCGGAACCACTACTTGGACGATTTCTATCGATTCTTCAGGTGCCGCTTCAATCACAAATTCCAATCAAGGATATGGAACTTTGTATTACAACAATAGTTCCCCGCGTTTTACAACATACACCTCAACCAGCCAAGATTTACCGCAAATTTATCGTGGCAAAGAAGCGGAGCCGATTTTCCCTACGGACATTGAAGTAATCGGAAGTTCCTCTTTGGCTATTGGAGAAACTGAACAACTATCAGTTAATTTCACTCCTATTGATACTAATCAAAAATCCGTCACTTGGTCTTCTAGCAATACTGCAGTTGCTTCCATTTCTTCTAGTGGCTTAGTCACCGCTTTAAGCGCCGGATCAACAACAATTACCGCTACTGCAATTGCAAAAAATGGTGATTCACTACAAAGCACCTTATCATTAAATGTTCATTCAGTTGCGGTAACTGGCGTGACTTTAAATACGACTTCTGCCGAATTAGGTCTTAATAAAACGATGCAACTTACCGCTAATGTGCAACCTAATAATGCCACCAATAAAAATGTCACATGGTCTTCAAGCAATAATACAGTTGCTAGTGTAACCCAACAAGGTGTGGTTGAAGGTTTAACATTAGGTTCAACAGTTATCACTGCCAAAACTGTCGATGGAAATTATGAAGCAAAATGTAATATCGAAGTCAAAGAAATCGTACTTGATCGTTACACGGTCATGATTTACATCTGCGGTGCTGACTTAGAAAGCGAAAGTGGTTTAGCAACGGCAAATATCGAGGAAATTCTTTCCGTCAACAATATGCCGGAAGACGTCAATGTGATTATCGAAACCGGTGGTGCAAAATCTTGGGAAAGTAAGTATGGTATTAGTTCCAAATATCTTCAAAGATGGCATGTTCAAAATAAGCAATTAGTTAAAGATGATCAGCTTACTAGAGCTTCCATGGGTTTAACGAGCACGTTCCAAAGTTTTATGGAATGGGGCTTAACCGACTATCCCGCTGAAAAAACCGGTGTGGTTCTTTGGAATCATGGTGGTGGTATCGACGGATGTTGTTATGATGAAAACTACAATGATGATCCATTAACCAATAGTGAAGTTTATAACGCTTTTAAAAACGCCTTTAAAACTGTAGGTCGCAACGAAAAACTATCTTGGATCGGATACGACTGTTGTTTGATGGCGGTCGCCGATACTGCCGATTTAAACAGCGATTATTTTGACTACATGATTTCTTCGCAAGAAAGTGAACCAGGCGAAGGTTGGGACTATGATCAATGGCTTAATGAAATTTATCGTAATCCAAATATTGAAACTACAACGTTATTAGAAAAAATTTCCGATACCTTTGTCGCTAAATGTGCTCAAATGTACAATAGTGATCCTTCTTGGCGTGGTTATAACGATGCGACGATGTCAGTATTGGATTTAAGTTTAATGCCTTCATTCCGCGAA
Organism: uncultured Bacilli bacterium; assembly: GCA_947591215.1. Taxonomy (GTDB): domain Bacteria; phylum Bacillota_I; class Bacilli_A; order RFN20; family CAG-449; genus CANQAG01. The sequence goes on from CANQCZ010000045.1 coordinate 3,961, forward strand.
TCTTGGGAAACTATGGCTTCTAATTTATTAAGCATTATCAATACAAATAGTAAATGGAATACCTTTAAAAATTTAGTAGATGGGTGTCAAAAATTTGGGCTCGATTATGATAAATTTGGCAATGAAATATACCCTTTCGATGTCTTTGACATGAAAGATTTTATCGATAAAATGAAAGCAAATTCTACCTATTCATCATCCGGAATCAACCAAGTTGAAACTGTTTTTAATGACTTAGTAATCTATAATGTTTATGGTGCGGATTCTGCAGATGCTTCCGGTCTTTGCCTCTTCCTTGCCATTTCAGGTTACTCATATCAAGCATGTTACTCTAGTTCTGATACTAGATTTACTAATTGGCGACAACTTAATATTAAATACGGTTCTTGGTACTAATTATTAATAAATTACTTTATGCTAAAAAAAAGAGGAACAATTAAACATTCCTCTTTTTTCATATTAATAAAATCTTATATAGCTTATTTTGTGCCAAAAATTCGGTCTCCGGCATCTCCTAATCCGGGGATAATATAGCCTTTTTCATTTAATCTTTGATCTAATGATGCTAAATAAATCGGCACATCAGGAAACGCTTTTTCAACTGCATCCACCCCTATAGGTGCGCCGACCAAACACATCAATCGCACGTTTTGATATCCTCGAGTTTTGACCGCGTTGATCGCGGCGATAGCACTTCCGCCGGTAGCAAGCATCGGATCAACCACCACTACCAAAGGGTTTTCCACTTTTGGAAGTTTGAAATAGTATTCGATCGGTTTAAGTGTCTTCTCGTCGCGATACATTCCAATATGGCCGATTCTCGCAGTGGGAATCATATTTTTTATCCCGTCGCACATTCCGATTCCCGCTCGAAGAATCGGAGCTAAAATTATCTTATAATCTAGTCTTTTTCGAGGCAATGAGATTCCCGTTGGAGTCATGATATTTGTCGTTTCATTATGTGTTTTCAAATCTTTAAAAACTTCAAAACACATCAAAGATGCAATTTCGTCTAAATTTTCGCGAAATTCTTTGCTTTTAGTCTCTTGATCTCGCATGATATTTAATTTTACTTCAATTAACGGATGATTAACTATTGTCAACATCTTAATTCTCCTTTATTCTACTAGAATTGTATCACTTAGCACGATGATTTGCCATGTTTTATATTGAGTGTTATAGGCATAGAGCATAAAATCAAGGCTAACGATAACTTCTTCATTATAATAATCATATAATTTTTCGTCGATTTCCCGACTATCATAATTAGCAATGTAAAGAGCTTTGGATGAATATGAGCTTTGAGCCACTACTCGATCGTTAAAATTATCAATTATCGCATATTTGATTTTGGAAGAATTTGAAGTATCCGCCCCGATATAACCTTCAAAATGATAAATATCCGAAAAAGAAGAATCATCTTCTCGTGACATTTTTAAAAATGGTGCAACCTGCGTGTTGCTTCGCGACAGGTTTAATCCTTCTTCATTCTTTTCTAAACGAACACAACTAACCAACTGAAGTTGCGGTTTATATAAATATTTAGCCACTCTTCCTATTAATTGATACTCATAATCTTCAAAAATAATGATGTCTTTATAAATATCGTTATCTTTGTATACTTGAAAGATCCCCTTTTGATCTGCAAAGAAGAAATTTTCTTGTCCAAACTTAAAAACGCATGTGGCTTTGATAGTCACGAGTTCGCCTTCTTTAGTACCTTTAGAATCTATTTCAAGATTATGCGCCACCCGATATAATTCTTCAGAATCAATATTTCGAGGCTTTTCATCTTCGATGCTTGAAGTTAATGATTCTTCAAAATAGCTAGATGATTGATTTAAACTTTCGCTTGTAGAAGTCTCGTAGTTAGATGATTCTTTATCAACTGAAGAAGAAAGAGCCAAATCTTCATTTTCAACAGAGTTGTTTTCAACACTACTTATGTGAGAGTCAACATTATTTACTGAATAACTATGATTAAATGTCTCACTACTGCCATAATTTGACGAATTATTATTGTTCGAATTACAAGCACAAGTCGGTAATATGAGTATCAATAATAACAATTTTTTTATAGTCATAATATCTCCTTATTTCTCATTAATTATAAATTATAAGAAGTAAATAAGTAAAGGATTAACAAAAAAAGAAAAAGTGCCGAAGCACTTTGACTTTTATCTTTGATAATAATATCCCTTTCCATAAACCGTCATAATGATATTTGGTTCTTGGAGTTTTTTTCTGATAGCATTGATGTGCATATCTACTGTCCTTGTTTTATAAGCAAAATCATAACCCCAAATGCATTTAAGGATTTCTTCACGATCGACAATATCCTTAGAGGAAACGATAATCTTTAATATTTGGAATTCTTTATTGGTAAACTTTATTAAACGATCCTTATAAATCACTTCATTGTTTCTCATAACAAAAGTGAATTTACCAATGGTTTCGCTTTTACATTCTCTTGTAATTTCACTTATTTTAACTAACAGATTCTTAAACGTATATGGTTCATTTAAGCAAGGAATATTACGATATTTTTCGATTCCTAAAAGTAAAATATAGTCAGATCCGACAAGTTCACTGCAAAAAGTAATCGCCCGTTGAAGATCATCACCAATCGTTTTAGAATCTAAAACTATAACATCAGGATTAATATCACGATAAGACAAAACAAATTTTTTAAAATTCGAAAAGTCTTTGATTTCATATCCGTTAGATGTAAGGATTCGTTTCGCTTGAATAACGATATTAATATCATCTTCTATCAAACATACAGTTGGTTTCATATGCGGAAGACTCCTATAGTATTAATCGGAACGCAAAACGTTCAACTATTTAATATTTTACTATAATCATCGTCATTTACAATCAAAATGCTCTTAGTCATCTTAAATGTAATTTATAAAATTATTCTGCATTTTCGCTTGTTGTATCTTGTTCGACATTAGCAGTATTGCTTTCTGAAACAAGGGAACTATCGCTTGAATTATTAGTACTCGTTGCACTACTTGTCGGCGTTAAACTAATCGCGCTACTGCTTGAAGAGTTATCGTTATTCATTTCATTGGTACATCCTACGAAAACAGTCGATAACAACAATAATAAAGCAAATTTTTTCATATTTACCTCCTTTGTCTTTTAAGTTCATATAGAACTTCCGATTATTAGTATGGTCGAAGATTTAAATATTTATGAAATTTAAATATTTTACTTTATATTATTATAGTTTAATTATTCTTCAAATTTTTAAATAACTTTTTTACTTCATTTATTCTAATAAAAAAGACATTCATTTAAAGTTTATTTAAATAATTAAGCCAATAATAATTAGTTTTATAAAATAATATTAATGTTATTTTTTTTATCTTTTTTTCTAAATTCTAATATTACAATAAAAAAGGTGATGTTTTATGAATTCATTAAACTATGATATAAGCCGGTATAACTCGGAAAAAATGCCAAAATGGCTTATTTATTATAGAAAATATAACTCGACAAAATATTTTAAGCTTTATTATAAATTACTATATAAGATTTCTACAAAAAGAAATTTTATAGAAATATCATTAGATAGCAAAATTGGACCTGCCATCTATTTTGCACACGCAATTTCAATTATTATTTGTAAAACAGCCATTATAGGTTGTAATTGTACAATATCAAAAGGGGTAACTATTGGACAAGAATTTCGTGGTATTAGAAAAGGCGCTCCTAAATTAGGTAATTATGTTTATGTTGGAATAAATTCAACTATTGTTGGAAATGTTACAATTGGCGATGATGTTTTGATTGCGTCGAATACTTTTGTCAATACTGATATTCCTAGTCACTCAGTAGTTTTTGGAAATCCATGTATTATTAAAAGAAAAAGTAATGCCACACAAAACTATATTAAAAAAATCATATAAATTTTTTTAGCTTTTAAACATATTAATATAAAAA
>CANQCZ010000046.1 GCA_947591215.1 uncultured Bacilli bacterium
TGAAGATACTCGGCTTTCCGAAACACGTCTGCCTCCGCATCAACGAGCAGACAAACTCATTTGCCATAATCCCTTGCGAACCCGAAGCACAGCTATCGTTCAAAGTCCCTGACAAACTCTTCACGAATCACCATTGTGTTTTCCGTCTGCGAAGCAAACAGTTCATGACGAACATCATCCTAAAAAACAACTTGGATCCCAACCTCGTCTACACTTGCAAGGGCATTTATAGCAAAAAAGTAAACGCCGTTATCGTCAGCTTGAACGCAGAAAATCTTCAAGTTTTGAACGCTGTTACGCCGTCCGAAAATGTCTGAAAAATTTTCAAAAAATTCGATGTCGTCAGTTCAAGTCTGGCTGGAAGGCAAAAATGGCAAAAAGACAGTCATAAAATGAAACACTTTTGTCCAACTTTTTGACCGTATAAAACTTGCATAAACGGTATGATTTATGCGTTAAATTGCATAAAAAGAAGCGAGATTTGAATAATCTCGCTCTTTTTATTCACCGACAGTCATTTGGTGAATGAAAGATGGCTGCTCCTGTCAGACTCGAACTGACGACACCGCGGTTAACAGCCGCGTGCTTTACCACCATGGACAAGTAGAAAGAGTACAATACGTACGCCAAAATGCAACCTCGTTGTGGAATCGAATTCTCCCGAAAAACTTACCCGACCTTGGAAGTCCGAATTTGTTTAATTTTAATCAAGTGAGAAAAAACATCGGGATTTCCAATCACAACGATCGCAAGTTTTTCCCGCACCCGTGTCACTTCCTGAAACAACATCTGATGATAAAGATAGTTCCAATTCGGATGAGCCTTCGACTTTAATTTCCTATCTTCGTAATAGAAGTTCTCATCCATCATAACGATAACATTATCAAACTCCTGCCCAATGACAGTATGGGCAACAACGTTGGTACTAAATTTATCCAAAGTCGCAGACACATACTGCGACGGTGTATGATTGATGAATTGATAGCCTCTGCTTTGGTAAATGGCGATCATATTCTGCGCTTCGGTCACGTTATTGGCATAAAGCAGATCAACATTATGATAAAAATAGTTTCGATTGATTTTTTCCTCGTCCCCCATCCCTTGGATGAAAGCAGCAAGCTCCGGATTGGTACGAATCTTATTCGTTAGAGAGAACAATTTTACTCCGTCAAGAGATTCGATCAAATTCGGGATGGCGTCCTCGGATTCACTGCGCGCCAATGTCTGTCTTGAATCATAAGAAAAAATTACGGGAATAGATCCCTGGTTCAGTTTCTCCAGCAACTTTAACAATTGCAACTTATAGATCCTCTGCGCTTCGTCAACGATGAAATATCGATAAGAACTCGTATTATAATCTGTTTTTAACCATGCCACAGGAAAAATATCAATATTGTTGCACACTTCGGAAATACATTTATGCCCATCGGCCATTTGCCCGCAATGGATCACCCCAACCTTTCCACGTTTTGACAGTTCTTTGGCTATATCATAAACAAGTAAAGTCTTTCCCGTACCCGCGGAACCCTTGATTGCATAGTATGCCCCGCTGTCGATTTCCTTTAATATCTCATTTTTGATTTCTTGCTGTCGCTGTGTGAGAAAATATTCGCCATCCATAAAACGTTTCGGCGTATTCAGCGGAGAAATAAGAAAATGCGACACTGAGAATAATTTCTCGACCCCCTCATCGTACGCCTCGGCAATTGTCCCCATTCGCTTCTTAAGCTCGTTTGCGGATATGGAGCAGAGTGTTTGGTTCTCAGTCAATTCAAAAAGCCTTCCGCTTTGCGCATCAAAAGTGATCAATGACTGTTTTCGATCCGAAAGATGACGCAAATAGAATCGGTTTTTGATGAGTTGCTCCCGCGCTCTCTCTTCGTCCATACGGCTCTTTAATTCGATGTTCAGCAAAGAATCATTCCCGATTTTTAAAATATCGAATTCCTTGCCGATTTGGGGAATCACAAACCCATAGAAATAATTTTCAAACAGTTGCAGTCCTGCCCCTGCATCAAGGAGCAGGTCCACCAAGGTCTTGAGGCTATTGATTTCCTCTTGGGAGTAACGCTCTGTTTTTTCGCTTTCCGCCATTGCCCCATAATATTCCGTATAATTTTCGGTATCCGAATAGCAGGAAAGAATATATAAATTTAATGCTTTCATTGGTATTCCCTACAGTGCCCCTATTTATTTATTCAAAAGTAATATCTTGCTGCGCACGTTCATAAATATTAATTTGGTTTCGAGCTTCAAGTTCCGTAACAATATACCCCCTTAACCTGCAGGCATGCTTAAATTCTTCAATACGATTTACATTACGGATCTCTCTCAATGTAATCACTGCACCGAAGTTTAGCGCCCCCTTGCGCGGAGAAACAAAACGTTCTTTCGATGTCACTGAAAAGCCCCAATATTTGTCTGCAAATGAAGTTTTCTCGCGAATTCTTGGGGTAAACCTGTGTGAAATAAATTTTGTATTATCCCACTTTCGCTGTTTATTCCTTGATTTTCTTTCTTTGGGATGCCCTCCATTTTCTTGATCATTAAAATTGATATCTTCGATTGTACCGTCTTCTTTTACTTTTCCAAACATTAAACTGAGTTCTCTGTTTGTGTAATCAACCCCTTGCTCCCGCCTACATTCAGGGAAATAACAAAGCGTCGCCCGTGCAACAAATGGATACTTGTTATTTCTGTCTTTAGGAATCGGAATAGCGTAATTAACTGTTCTATATGATTTTGACGTTTCGTATAAAACAAATTTGATTTCTGAGTTATCCGAAGATAAAATTTTATCAATATGTATAGGGACTACACCGTAACCCATAATGTCCCTGTTTTTAGAACCGCCCTGTTTATACTCCCATCCGGCTGCCGCGTCAATTATCAAAGCTTTTGCGACTTCGCGGGGAAGTCCCATAATGTCAATCAAATAACAAAGTTTCCTGCTGATCCACGGCGCAGCAAAAGATGTCCCCATCTCCCTTGCTATCCCATTAGGGGAATAGACAAAAATGGGCTCATTTAAATCTCCGCCATAATATGAGACATCCGGTTTTTGATAAAAAGACAAGATAGGGCCCGTTCTTGAATATGAGCACGGCGTATTGTTCCGTCTCACAGAATTGACAACCAATGAATTGATCGAGTCGGCAGGAGAGCCAACACGGGATTTATTTTTGTTTCCAAAATGGATATCATTGGTCCCGGACACGATAAAAATTATGTTTTTTTCTGCTTGTAGTTTATCAAGAATTGCCGCATCAAAAGATATAAAGTTTTTGGACACCTCCTGTTCTGTCCCTAAAGAAAGATTCCAAACGTGAATGTCGGAATTTGCATTAACAATATCGGTGATTTTTCGCATCAAACGCAAAGGGGATATTCGTTGTCCGCACACCCCAAAATGACGCACCTTGAATCTTCCACATCCGTCATCCAATTCGGGATTTAATCTGGGGCCATCGACGATAAGAGATGTAACTTCTGTCCCGTGTTCATAATCTTCATCATCAATTCCATTTCTCTCATATTCCTCAAGTTCTTCATGATAGTCAACCCATTCGGAGAAATAAACACTACGATCGAATAAGGTATCGATTACTCCTATCGTCGGTTCATCTTTGGGAACCGATATAGATATGTTTTCTTTTTGGGAATTTTCTTTGCCCCCAACGGGAAGAACACATGACAAATCTGATACCGCCATAGAAATCATATACGGTATTTCCTGGAAGAGCTTTTCAAAAACGCTTGGACTAACTAATATGGTATTCTCACCATAAGAATAATAATCGGGAGAGTAACCGGTTTTATATATTTTTTGTAAAATTTCACTTGTTTTCAGTTCGGTTTTATAAAATGTAATCAATACATTTTCCTTTGAATGAAGCTCTTGGATACGCGGAACATCAAATTTTTCAACCACAGAGCAATCTACGATCAAGCCCCTGATTTCCGAATCCGTGTGTCCCTTATACCCATTAAAAGAAATCACAAATTGTTTGTTTTTTTCAATATTGAAGTTTTCTTTATTTGCCTCGCCCGATAACTTATCACGTAAAACGATACGAATCAACTGTAACTTCTCTATGGCCTTGTCAATAACTTCAAGCTCTAAATAATGAGTAATAATATGATTTTCATGCCCAACCGGAGCATCCGAAAATCTTGCCCCCACAATGGTTTCATCGGATGTTCTCTTACCTTTAAATAATTGTTGCACTCTGCTTGATTTGGCAATTACATCATCATAATACACGTCTATCAAGCATCCGGAAATGAAAGATTTCTGTGCGAGAAAATAGCTTTTTACAGCTTGTAAATCAGTAATAAGTTGTTGAATCTTCTCAATATTTAAACTTCTTCCGCTCCTTAAATTTCTCACCCCACCGCCATTAGGACCTGGCTCGGAACTGAATTTCAGCTTAACTTTTAGTAATTTATTCATATATCACTCCTAAGTTTTCTTGAAACACTACTTTTCGGCATTTTGGTAAGTATTTCTATTTCCCGTGTAGTGTATCCCGCTTTTTGAAGTCTTTCTAATGATGGCGGATCCAAAGTTTTATTCAATTCTAAATAGATTTTTCTGAGATAATCCAGTTCGCTTTCCATATCAGAGAAAGCTACAGCCGTTCTGATCAATTGTTTCAAATCACCCGGATAAGGTAGTTGTTCTTGTTCGTTAAGAATTTTGTGAAAAAGGCGTTTGTTTTGTTTTGTTGAAGTTGATTTTTTTAACTCATTCAATAAGATTGCATCTGCGATCTCTATCAATTCGTCTTTCGTATATCTATTAAAGGAAATAATAGCGTCAAATCTTCGTAATATTGCTTTATCAAACTTTTCAAACAAATTGGTGGTAGCGATAATTACAGCATTCTCGTTTAATTCATCCATATTTCTCAAAAAAGTAGATGTTACCCGTCCCATCTCACGCAAATCATTGCTATTTATTCGATCTAAAACAAGCGAGTCGATTTCATCAAACACAACGATGACTCTATTCTGCTGAACTCTACTTATCTCGTCGAACAAGCGAGAAACATTTTTTGCCGTTTCACCCAATCTGCTATCGACAAGATCTTCAAAATCCACAGAAAGCACATCGCGTCCAAGTAGCCTTGCAACTTGGTATGCCGATTCGGTTTTACCCGTCCCCGGAAAACCATAAAATAAAAATTTATTAATGCCCGCACCATTTTGTATTGATCGCACTATTCCGAGAATATCCTCTTTGATTGTGTCGGGAAGAAGTAGCATTTGATTCCGTACATTCATCTTTCTTAAATATTGAAAATTTTTATATGACATTTGGGGGACATAAAAATTTGTTGTTGAAATTAAGTCCATTAAATACTCGGATAAGGCGCTATCTCCCGACAATTCAAAATCCTTCGCTATCTCCGCAACCTCACTTCGAAATGCATCATCATTCTTTTCAACATAATATTTTACTAAATTGATTATGCTTTGTTTCTTCATACCTTCCTCCTATATATATTATACACCGTTTGGGACAAATGTCAATATGATTGGGACAAATTTTAATAAAGTTTTTGCTTCGAATTTGGTAAAAGGGTAATTATATTCCTATCACGATGCCCTTTATCCAAAAAATCTACCCCTCTACATCGTCTTGATAAATTCCCTACAGCCTAATCAACACCTCGCTCACCACACTGTATGTAAATACCACTCTCTCGGCAGGATCAACGGCCATCGAGTCGAACAATAATTCGCAAGTCGCAGCCTCTTTCTGCAAAATTTCATCGCGTTTCAGAAGAGCGACGAACGCTTTCATTTTTTCGATTTTCGCTGATAGTTCTTCGATTTTTGTCCTTAACCCGCCCATGTCTGTGGTAAGAGTGTCTACAGCTTCAGAAAGATCTTCTTTGGGATCCATCAACATTTCGGTGATAACATCGCACCTCTGCGTATTCTTCTTGTCGTATTCTTCCTGCAATGCTTTTTGATCTGCCCGCAGCGAGAACCTTGCGGTTTGCAATCGCCGAATTATGCGGATTTTATCTGAATAAGCTATTGTCCGTGCTTGTTCAATTTTTTCGGTCACTTGCGTATGAATATTTTCCGCTGAAAAATACTTTCTCTTCCCCTTTGGATGAGAATCGCAGGGACAGTAATAGTATATTTTCTCATATCCATCAACTTTGCCGGCGCAGTTGATCGTCTTTTTTCGAGAAATTTTTGTTTTCAATTCCATCCCACACAATGCACAACAAATATGAAACTGATTTTTCGGCGCAACACTTTGAGGCTCGATGGAATTTTTGCGCATCATACGCTTTTGCGCTTGTTCAAACTGTTCCCGCGAAACGATTTGCAAACGTTCAACAAGCGGAGAAAACACGTCCCCATACTTCATTGTTCCTGCGTATGTAACATTCTTCAAAATTGCATAAATGCTGCTTCGCGACCAGTGTTTCGCCTTCCGAGGCAAATATCCGCGCCGTTCCAACTCTTTCCCAATTGAACCGACAGAATTTCCCGATAAAAAGAAATCGAAAATCAATTTTACAGCAGATGCCTCATGCTGTGATTGAACTAAATATGCTCGTTCGCCCTCGTTTTGTCTTTTCAGTCGATAGCCGTATGGAATTGCACCGCCGCGAAATTCCCCCTCTGAGACCAACTGTCTCAATCGGGTATCTACGCGCATCTGTGTATGCCTGCTTTCGCTCTCCGCCGACCAAAACCGAATAAATTTCACAAGTTCGCCACCGTCACTAAAATCCAGCTCCCCCTCTTTGACACTGTAAACACGGACTCCGAAATTTTGTAAGATCGAGATAATGAGGCTCATTTCCCTAGTCCTACGCCCAATTCGATTGAACATATATACGAGAAGAATATCAAACTTCCCCGTGCGCGCATCCTCCAAAAGGCTTTGTATCCCCTCTCTTTCCGCCGTTTCTGTCTTGTAACCGGGGATCCCAACTTCGGAAATCTCCTTTACAATGCACCAACCCTGCTGCCGAGCATAATCGCGGCAGACAATCTGTTGCATTTGAATTTCATTGTTTTCATCCACCTGTTTTTCGTTGGATACCCGATATAGGCAATAGACTCGTTCCATTTTTTCCTAAAATTGAAATTTCATTATGTTTTTGCAAAACCCCCGATAGCAAAACTGCTATCGGGGGTTTTGGCTGCTCCTGTCAGACTCGAACTGACGACACCGCGGTTAACAGCCGCGTGCTCTACCGACTGAGCTAAGGAGCA
>CANQCZ010000047.1 GCA_947591215.1 uncultured Bacilli bacterium
ATTGCAACAGATTAATTATTTTTCTATGTTCTAATCAAAATTATTTATTTCGTTGCAATAACTTTGTCACTTAACAAATTTTTTCTATTGCCCGTTAATTATCATTTGGAAGTTTAATTAAAATTTAAACTTCAAAGATTCAAGTCTTCAAAAATGTTTTTTTTGTCATCCTATTGTCACCAATCGTCACCACTCTGATTTCATGCACCAAAAAAAGGTCCTAGAAAAATGCAATATCTGCATTTCCTAAGACTTCATTTTCTTTAAATTCTCATAGACGTTGGGAGTCGAACTTTATAAAAAACAGACTGATACAATGTATCAATCTGATTCATCAATATGGCAAAAGAGTGCCATTTTGATACAATGCTTCAAAAAGCACAAATGGCATCTTTAAACAAGTAAAATGAGGTAAAATTTCTATATCTTTTAATCTAACCTTTATTTTTTATCTTATAAAATTGTTCAAATCCATCCATGTGTCTAGAACAAAGTTTTCGTAGTGCAGCATCAAAATCAGAAGAAATTTCAAAGATTTCATAGAAATGATCATCGTTTTCCATAAATTTTGCCCCTGCATAAGGAAAAAAAGAAGGTTCATGTTTAAACCACATGGCATATTTATCAAAAGGAATTCCGTGCATATTACAATAACTATACTCAAAGTAAGAAGCAAGTGATTCTTTGATAACTTTTGATGTAGCATCTATACGATTAATAATATCATAGTCTTTGCCCTCTAAGTATAAGAGGTAATAATGCCAGAAATGAAATAATTCATGAGCAAATGTTTTTTCAAATGCCTTTAAATATTCACTACTATTTTCACATGAACTTTCAATGTTTTTTGTGTATAACACAATTTCCCGCGTCGCATTGCGATATTCTCCAAGCCGCAAACAATATAACTTCACAGAAGAAGCAATTTCTTTGATGCGTTCACGCACCTCATGAGCGTCATATTCCACTTTAAACACTCTTTTAGGTAACGCTACAAGTGCATCTACTTTTTCTAGCAGTTGTTCTCTTGTCGTAATTTCATAAAGATACTTTTTATAGCCTTCTTTAACTTTTTCTTGAGGAAAGATTTTTATAATCTTTTCTTTTGCTTTTTCTAAAGAAATAGTACCATAAATATCCATTTTTCTTCTCTTTGAAAAAGTGATTTTATTAGGCCAAGAGCTTGTTGAACTATCATATTGATAAAATTTCCAATGTTTATAATGCAAATAATCAAATAATGGTTCTAAATGCTCCATTACTCTATTATACCAACTAATCAATAGTGGTTCTGAAAGATAATATGGCATGTTTCTTGTGTCGATCTCCATAATAACTCTCCTTTCTTATTCAATTATGATAGTATACTTTATCGTTTTATAAGCTTACTTCACTTTTTGAAGAGAATTACACTCGTTATTTTTTATTAGTGTAACTTTTCTTTCTATTTCAATTATAATGAATTTTTAATTCTATATCAAAGTAGCCTTATATTATTAACTTATAAATAATCACTTTATTGTGATAAAAATGAATAAATTCAATCTCAAAAGAGAGAAAAATTATTATTGTAATAATTTTGATAAAGTTTTACATTCTTAGCTTCAACTCTTGAAGTAAAACCAAACAATATTATCGAATTCTTCTCTAGTCAACTCATTACCTGCTTCTTTTAATATATTAGAAATAGCGTTGCTATATGTGTCATATATTTCTAATACTTCTAGCCAATGTTGTTTTCCTTTTTTGCTATTGCTTATCTTAAAATCTGTGGCATTTTTTTGTTTTTGTTTTTGATTTAGATATACATTATAATATTCATGTAAATGGTCAGAAACAATATTATCGTATTTTGAGTACTTGATGTCGGAATTTAAATAAATAGAAGCATAAGCGCAAAATTTTGACGCAAACGAAATGTTGTATCGATACCCCTTTTTTCCCCCGGACGCTTTAACACCCTTTGTCAATAATGAAATTAGATGGTCTTCATTAATAGTGTTATTACTGCTAAAAGGTATATTAAGCATGTTTACTAAATCATTATAATTCTTGCATTTGCCACAGATACGTTTTCGCATAATTTTACTGCCATTTTTAGAAGCTTCTAGATGGGTTTTATTTGTAGTATCAATAGCTATTATAGCTCCTAAAACACATTTTCTAAAATCAGCATTTGGCTTTTTCATCTCTTCAAACCAATACTCAGCAGTACCACAGGATTCCTTTTTTTTCGAAGCATAATGATTTTCAGGATCAAATCCTTTTGATGGATTCTTTTTGCGATAAGTCCACTTAATAATTCCCTTGATAAAATCAGCATTTTTTCTAGTCAAAGCAGGTATTTGTATTTTATCTTCATATTCCAATTCGTATGGATTACTATTTGTCATGTGTATTACTCCTTTAATGATAATATTTATCACAAAAATTATATCATATTTTTAATATTTTGTTGGGGCATGCTTTTCTTTAAAAACACCTAGACATTTATATCTAATCATATAAATAACAGATTGACTCTAAATCAATCTGTTAAAGATTATTATTATAATCCGATGCACGCTCCATATGTTTAATTAAAACAATTCAACTTTATTCAATAAAAAATCAATGAGTCTGCAATGCATTATTCCATCATCATCATAAAAAGTTGTAGGAATATCGTTTCTTATCACTATTTTTTTAAAGAAATCTGCGGTAAGCTTTAAAGAATCAAGTTCTGCTTCTTCCTTTTTTTGTTCATCTATTCTAAATGCAGACTGGATATAAATTTTCTTATCAAAATAATTGACTACAAAATCTATCTCTTTTATTTTTTTATTATTTGTACTTCTATCTTCGACTACACCTATATCAACAGAATATCCTCGTCTTATGAGTTCGTTATAAATGATATTTTCCATGATATATCCATAATCGATTTGGCGATAGTTTAATCTAATATTTCTTAGTCCTACATCAGAATAATAATATTTTTTGGGATAATCAAAAAACTTTTTTCCTTTCACATCATATCTTCTTGCCTCAAAAATAAGAAATGCATCCATTATGTGTCTAAGATATTTTGTTACAGTATCATCCGATATTTTGTTTGATGCTTTTGTGTTAATAGCTCCTGTAATTTTATTGGCGTTTGTTAAGGAACCTATAGAAGATGCTAAATAATCTAGTAAATCTTCTAAAACATCTTGCCTTCGTACTTTTGAGTGTTCAACTAAATCTTTTATATAAATTTCATCATAAAGATTCTTTAGATATGTGCGTTTTTGTTCCGCGGTTGATTCATTGATAAGTCCTGGCATACCACCATAAAGCATATATTCATCTAATGCTTCACTTGCTACACCACCCCTATAAGAGTAAAATTCTTCAAAAGAAAATGGATACACTTTTATTTGACTAGATCTTCCACGAAATTCAGTAGCAATATCGCTTGAAAGCATTTTTGAATTACTACCTGTAACATAACAATCAAGATTAGAATAGCCCTTTAACTCATTTAACATATCGTATATACTTACTTCTATTTTACTTTCTTTATCAATAATCTTTTTGGTAAGTTGAACCTCATCGATAAAAAGATAATATTGATCATTCTTTTTTTCTTTAACGATATTTTCTACATAGTCACAAAGGAAAAATGGATCTCTAAATTTATAAAATTTTCGTTTATCAAGTTCAATTTCTATTATGTGATCTTCATTAACTCCAGAGGAAAGTAAATATTCTTTAAATAAATTAAAAAGAAGTGTTGATTTTCCTCCTCGTCTAATGCCTGTAATAACTTTGATTTCTCCATTCCACATTTTTTTAATGATTTGATTTAAATAAAAATCTCTTTTAATCACAATCTATTCCTCCTTCTAGAATGTTACGGCGTTTATGCCGCAAGTTTCGACTATATAATATAAAAAAACAGAGATAAAAACAAGTGGATAAAACAATTATTGTTCGAAAGTTAGTACATTTATGCCGTAAGTTTCGACATTTATCGTTATCTAGTACAATAATTAAGGAAAAAGTATGACAAAAAAGAGATGTTGATTATCCTTTTTTAATTTAGATTCTTCAACACCCCCTTAAAATTTATCTTTTTTATGAAAGGAACCCATCAATTAAGTTAATTGATTTCATCCCGTTATAAACATTATTTAAGGCTTTATCCATTGATAATCCTATTTTTTCATAATTACCAGGAATTTTTCTAAGTGGTGTAAGTTCTCTATTTCGCTATTCATACTTTCAGTTACTTGTATATAGATTTTATCAATTGTTTTTTTTGTGGCAACCGCATTTGTTTCATAATGCTACCATTTTAAAAAAAGTTAATACTTTATGAATTAAAGTGCAAAAACTTTTATTTTTTTGCGTTTTGTTGCATAAATGTTAAAACATTTGTATTTGCCACACTTAAAAGTAGAATTCTTTTTTTCTTTTACTACCGCACCATACGTCGCGATTATACGAAACTAATTTTGTTTGGATATGGTGCTCCATAATCACATTGTAATTTACATTATACTTAGATAATACTATACCATCCAAATCATCGCCACCCTGATCTAAGGTATCAAAATGTCCTAGCAAAATGCAACTTCTGCACTTCCTAAAACCTATTTTCTTTAAAACCAAATAGACGTTGGGAGTCGAACGCTATAAAAACCAGACTGATGCGTTGTATCAATTTGGTTCTTTCAATATGGCAAAAGAGTATCGTTTTGATACATTGCACATAGTTGTAAGTAAATCTATAAATAAAGATAAAACCACAATTTATTTTGTGGCTATCTTCTTGATTATTAATTTTTCTTGCTTTTTAAATTAGATAATAAAATATATATTCCTAATAAAATTATGCTCGTTCCTATTACAACCGCAAAAAGAGTCCAAGTCGGTATTGTGTTATTAAACAACACTAACTTTCCGTCAAATGAAAGTCTAATTTGTTCTGTTATTTCTGAAGGTACATGTTCTACGGTTTGTAGTTGATATATGACTCCATTCATATAATATTGTCTAAACAATACAGTTCCATAAGTGCTAGGCAAAAAACTTAAAAAATTTCTTATTCCACTTCCAAATTGGGATATTGGCATATAAGCACCACTTATAAAACCATACATTGAGGATACAAGTGTAGATACAGCTGAATGTGCTCCTTGTGATGATATAAACGTTCCAATAATTGATGCTAATAAACTACCAAACAAACACATACAAAATGTTGATACAAAAAGCATTATCACATCTAAAAAGGTTAAATAAAAACCAACAAAGCCAAGATAGATAAAACTAATAATAAGCACAATCACACCAATCAAAAACGTTGTTAAAAAATTAGATATAAAATAGGATATTAACAACGTTGATCTTTTAACAGGTGTCATATTTAAATCATCAATTGCCTTATTCAATTTATCAAGGATCATTATATTTGAACAAAACGATACCGTTACACAAGAAACAGAAATTATTGATGAAAATAACCATCCGCCACAAAAAGCTTCAATTGTATTTTTATCAACTTCTATTCCTTCTGGTATAAGATCAGTTATCGTATCAGCATAGACATTTTTTAAAAACGTTAAGAATAAAACAACTAAAATCAGCGGAGTTAATAAAGAAACAAAAAAGGTCATTTTATCTTTGAAATATAATTTAATATTTCTGTTTATTAAGGCTAAAAGTTTTTTCATTTCACTTTTCATATCGCAAGCTCCTTTAAGTCTTTACCAGTTATGTTTAAAAAAACATTGTCCATTTTTCCTTTAACTACTTCAAAATCAAAGATATATTTACCATAATTAATGATTATATTTTTAGCTTCTTCGATATTTGTTAATTCTAATTCTAAAGCTTTATCCGTCTTTATAAATTTTACTTGATTTTGATTTAGTATGGCTGGAAATTGTTCAGCATACTTATATATTTTCAAAATATCATTAGCATATTTATTTTTTAAATTATTCGGTGTATCGTTTGCTACAATTTTCCCATTATCGATAATCACAATCGTATCTGCCTCATCGGCTTCTTCCATATAATGAGTCGTTAAAATGATGGTAAGTTCTTTTGTTAATCTTAAGTTAGATAAAAGTTTCCAAACTAAAATTCTTGTTTTAGGATCAAGTCCGGTAGTCGGTTCATCTAATATCAGAATTTCAGGATTATGAATGAGAGCACGAGCTATATCCACTCTTCTTTTTTGTCCCCCACTTAATTTATAAAGAGCGCGATTTAAAATATCTTTAAACTCTAAAGTTTCGGCAAGATAATCCAAATTTTCTTTAAATTTTTCTTTTCTCATGCCATATAAATTTGCTTTAAATTTTAAATTTTCAAAGACAGTAAGTTTTGAATCGAGAACTGAATTTTGAAAAACAGTACCAAGTTTTGGTTTGATTTTACTAATATCATTATCCAAGTTTAAACCATCAATTATAACATCCCCATCATCTTTTTTAAGTTGTCCACATAAAATATTTATTGTCGTTGATTTACCCGCGCCATTTAAACCTAAAAAAGCAAAAAATTCCCCTTTTTTTATTGAAAAAGAAATATCTTCAACTGCTTTGACATCTTTAAAATATTTTTTTAAATGATTAATTTCAATAATATTATTTGCTGTCATTTTTGTCTTCCTTGAATTTAAAAATTTCTTCTGCAAATTTTAAATAATCATCGTATTTTGCAATTGCAATGCCTTTACTTTTATCACCAAGTAAAATTAATGTATCTCCATCTTTAAAGCCAAATACATCTCGCGCTTGTTTTGGAATAACAATTTGTCCTTTACTTGTTATTTTAGTAGTCCATATAAATTTATCCTGTTCGTTGTTCATATATGTTTCTCCTTATTATTCTTACTTTTCTTACATTATATCAAAAATAAGAATTAAATCAATTAAAACGTGCTTTTTATTTATTAATCATTGCCACGCTATTTAAAATGTCAGAAAAGGCCCTAGAAAATATAACTTCAATCAGGATAAAAAAAGAATGACACATTGTATCAATCTAATTCTTTCAATATGGCAAAAGAGTACCATTTTGATACAATGCACGCAGGCTATAAACAAACAAAAGCCACCAAAGTCATAATTGAAGTGAACCCAAAATGTTAGACAAAAAAGTTTAACAAGGAGGGTTCATTTTTTAATGAGTAAATATTCAAGTGAA
>CANQCZ010000048.1 GCA_947591215.1 uncultured Bacilli bacterium
ACTTTTTTAGGTGCAACTTTCTTTGGTTCGGTTTTTGCAGGTTCGACTTTGGTTTCTTTTTTAACCGGTTCTTCAGTTTGTTTTACGGCTAATTTTTTTTCTTCTTTTAATCGTCTCTTTTCATCTTTCTTATCAACCCTCGAGCGAATTCTTTCTTCTTTCGCTCTTTGTCTTTCTTCTTTAGTTTTCATATATAACCTCCACATAAATATAAATTGCTTATCAATAATATAAGACAAATCGATAAAATTTTAAAGTCCGAAGCAAATATTTTGTCGAATTTTGCGATTATATTTTCTCATTTTTAATGTAAAAAAAATAATGCTATCATTCAAATTTTTCTATTCTAATACCAACTTATTTATCACTATTAAATTGTATTAGTAAATAAAAGGCATTGCTGCCTTTTATTTACTTTTATATTCTCGCTTATACACTTCATATAATTCTTTAAAACGATTAAAGTGAACGACTTCACGTTGTCTTAAAAACAGAAGTGGTTTGATAACTTCAGCATCGGTAGCTAAATCGATTAAATGTTCATAAGTTGCTCTCGCTTTTTCTTCGGCAGCCATATCTTCCGATAAGTTGGCAATAAAATCTCCGGTCGCTCCAATACCCGTGACTGAGAAATCTTGACCATTTGCATCAACGGGGAACATATCTATTCCGTGAGTGGCAAAATTACCACCTAATCCTCCCTCTTCTAATTCTTGAATTGTCGCATCTTTGGTCAATTGATATACCATCATGCAAATCATTTCAACATGTCCTAGTTCTTCAGTTCCGATATCTGTTAAAAGAGTTTTTCCTCTTTCATCCGGCATCGTGTAACGATGATTTAAATAACGAATTGCCGCGCCTAATTCTCCATATGGACCACCATACTGAGTAAGAATATATCTTGCCATTCGCACATCTTTATGCTTAATGTCAATCGGATATTGTGTTCTCTTTTGATAAGTAAACATTTTTTCTCCTCCTTACATCTTTCTGACCCATACACTTGGAGTTAAAATCCAAGAAAAAGTTCCACTTACGTCTTTCGCGGCCGAAGGCATCAACGGATCGTATTTTGAATTATATTCGGCAATCAACTCGTTGGCTTTTTTATTGTAATCCATAAAAATATCGATCACTCGTTTATCCGTCGGATAAACATCTAAATAAAGCTTTAAATCATGTGCTGCGTTGGAGTAGGCATCAATATTAAAAAGCAACATTTGCTCATCGGTTTTTGCCTCTAATTTACCAGGATTATAGTTTTTATACCCCTGGTATTGGTTTTTAAAGATATTTCCTTTCTCTAACGCTTCATCGGGGCTATAGAGATCTTTACTCACTAAATCATATTTAGGTTTTTCAACCGCTCTCATTTCCGGTTCTAACGGATAAGTAGGAACAAAGAAAAGAGGGCCATAGCTTGAATAAAACATACTTTACCTCCTAAAGTAATGTATGTTTATTGGGGAAAATGACCTAATCAAAACGCCTATTTATCTTTGAGGTTAACTTAATTTATCGTTTGAGATTGATTTTTTAATATCTTTATTTGGCAAAAGTTTCTTTTTTACCTTCTTAGTATCTAATTCTTGAATGCTCGATTTTAAAGCTTCCATTAAATCGACAATTTTAACTTCCGGTTCTTTTTTAGGGGTAATAATTTTTCGTCCTTTGATTTTATCTTCGATGGCTTTTTTTACTCTTTTTGCATATTCATCATGATATTTTGTAGGATCAAAAGGAGCTGTCATTTCTTTTATCAATAGTTTTGCCATCTTCACTTCCGCAGCACTCGGCGCATCAAAATTCAATTCAAGCGGATATGGTTTTATCTCCTCATTAAAGAACAATGTGGAAAGAATCATTTTTTTATTTACGGATCGAACCAATACCAAAACTTCTTTGGTTCCTAGCACCGTTTTACCCAAACCGGCTTTATTTTCTTCTTCAAGTATCTTTAAAAGCAAGCAAAAAGGTTTATTGGCGCCATTTGGAACCACATAATATGACTTATCAAGATACAAAGGATCGATCTCTTTTAAATCGACAAATTGCTCTAAAGTTATATTCTTATCTTTAGGAGTTTTCAACTTTTCAAATTCATCGTTTGTCAATGTTACATATTTACCATCTTCATATTCATAACCACGAATTATATCTTCATTCTTTACTTCTCGATTATTGCATTCCACGCAGGTTTTTTTATATTGAATTTTAGATTTGGTTTTTGAATCAAACAAGCGAAAGGCGATGGAACTATCTTGCGTTGCTAAATGTAGTGTTATTGGAATATATACAAAACCAAAGCTTAAATTACCTTTAAAACTATATGCCATAGATCCACCTCTTTGTTTCTTATTTTTAACCAAAAATAAGTTTTTACCCTGAATAAAAGATACAAAATTTAAAGATACTAAAATTATGAACAATTTAAAAAAATATCAAGAAAAAAGAGATTTCACCAAAACCGGTGAACCAAAAGGAAAAATTTATAAACATTCATCTGAAAAAATCTTTGTCGTTCAACATCATTATTCTAAAAAAGAGCATTATGATTTTAGACTTGATTACAACGGGTACCTTTTAAGTTGGGCCGTTCCTAAAGGTCCTTCATTAAATCCTTACGATAAGCGTCTTGCCGTCATGACCGAAAATCATCCTTACGAGTACAAGGATTTTGAAGGTGAAATCCCAAGTGGCGAATATGGTGCCGGAAAAGTCGAAATATACGATAATGGCACTTATAAGGAATTGAAGTCCTTTAAATCCGGCTTAAAACAAGGAATGCTTAAATTTGAATTAAATGGTAAACTTCTCAAAGGAAAATTCGCTTTAATCAAAATGGACGATAAAAATTGGCTTCTCATCAAAGAAAAAGATCAATTTTGTGTCACAAATAAAAAGACAAAACAACCGATAAAAAAAGTGTCGTCTTATCAAAATCCATTTCATGAATATCAAGTAGAATTAGCCCTTTTGAACGAAGATTTGCCAAAAGAAAAAGGTTGGATTTATGAAATCAAATACGATGGTTATCGAATTACAGCTTTAATAGAAAATAACAAAGTACAACTTTTTTCAAGAAATAATCAAAATTTAACCCTTAAATTCAAAGCGATAGAAAAAGCCTTAGAAAAGTTTTCAACTAATCGGGCGATGATTTTAGATGGGGAAATTGTCAAATTTGACAATCAAGGACGAAGTGATTTTCAAGCATTACAAACCGCTATTAAAAAGCAAGAAAGCGAAAAACTGACTTATGTCATTTTTGATATTCTTTCTTTAGATGGAAAAGATCTTCGAAATCTTCCCTTAATCAAACGAAAAGAAATATTAAAATCCTTGTTCAAAAATAAACCATCTAATCTTCTTTATAGTACACATATCGAAACTAACGCTAAAACATTTTATAATAAGGCTAAAGAATTGTCTTTAGAGGGAATTATTGCCAAAAAGAAAGATTCAGTTTATTTAGGTAAAAGAAGCGGTAACTGGATTAAATTGAAATTTAGAAAAAGCGACGACTTTATAATCGGCGGTTATCTTTATTCAAACAAAGTGAATGGCACAATTAAATCACTATTATTAGGACGCTATGAGGATAATAAACTTCATTATTGTGGCAAAGTAGGAACCGGTTTTAATAAAGATAACTCCGACGATTTAATTAAAAAATTTAAATCGCTAACGCGTCAAAAAAATCCTTTTTGCGATTTTTCAAAAACCAATGAAAAAATCATATTTTTAAAACCGATATTAATCGGGGAAATTGAATTTGCAGAATATACCGCTGAAGGTCTTTTACGCCAAGCCAGTTTTAAAGGGCTTCGCACCGATATCGATTTATCAGAAAAAAATCAATCTTTATCAAATAGCGTTACTTTATCAAATCCAAACCGAATTCTCTACCCTAAACTAAAAATAACTAAACAAGACGTTTATGATTATTATCAAAAAGTCGGTTCTTTAATGCTTAACTACCTTTCATTACGACCTCTTTCTGTTTTAAGATGCCACGATACAATTGAAAATAGTTTTATCAAACGACATCCTGCCACTAAAGAAAACATTAAGACCTTTTTTACGATGACCAATGGTCAAAAGCAAGAATATTTTTATGTCGATTCGTTAATGGGAATCCTTCAAGAAGTTCAAAACGGGAGTGTGGAATTTCACATTTGGGGTACTTCAGTAACGCAGTTATCTACGCCAAATTATCTGGTATTTGATTTAGATCCAGATTTAAATATGGATTTATCTTTAGTGCGCCAAGGAGTTAAAAATTTAAAAAAATTGTTAGACGAACTGCATCTACGTTCTTTTTTAAAGACCAGCGGCGGCAAAGGATATCATGTTGTCGTTCCTTTTTCTAAGGTTAAATCGTGGCAAAAACTCGCAACTTTTTCAAAAGACATCGCGTTAACTTTAGAAAAACGTTACCCTGATCTTTTTACTACCAACATTCGAAAAGATGCACGAAAAGGCAAGATTTTTGTCGATTGGTTACGCAATAAAAAGGGTGCAACAAGCATCGCTCCATATTCCTTAAGAGCTCGTGAAAAAGCGTCGATTTCTTGGCCGATTACATGGAATAAATTAGATATGATTGCTCCTAGTGAAATCACAATTACTAATTATCAAAAATATCTTAAAACCAATCCATGGCGCGATTTTCAAAAAGCCGCCATGAAACAAAGTTTATAAATACTCATGAAGCTTTACTCGCAAACATAAAAAACGCTTCAATAGCGGTTTGATCGCAACCTTCGGATTTAACTATATGAACTTTATTTAACACATAATCTAACATCATTTGATAGTACATGGTTTCCAATGGCTGCGGTTTTGTATTTTGAAAATACGGCACAATCAAATCGCCACCGCGAGCATTGAAAAAACAACGAACCACACCTCGATCTATTAAAGTGTTATTCTCTTCGAAAAACAAATCAAGTTCTTTGCTTTTTCTCTCGTTGATTTGAATTATCTCAAGCTGCAAACGTTTCAGTTTGCCTTGATCTTGCATATGATTATGCATAATTAAATAACTTGATTTAGAAAAGATTGTAAAACGATACAATTTAAGTGAAAAAGATAAAATTTTTCGCTTGTTATAAACTTTAAATCGTTCATTTGATAAATTTTCACCCGTCACTGCTTTAGTAAATTCACTCCATGAAGATGGTTCTATTTTATAATGAACAAAATCAATTTCCGGTGCCGGTAACGCTAACCATTCACATAATAAAGTTCCAAAATTAAATAGCAAAAAATTAGCAAAGATCATCACACATAAAAACTCGTATCCATCAAAGATAAAGCATCCCACGACACACAATGGTAAAGCCACGAATAATGTGATAATAATCAAATAAAAAAACATTTTATCCCATAAAAGATAGCGTTTATAAAGCTTAAGGCGCCTTTGTCCTCTCTTTGTTTTATTCATTTCTTTACTAACCCGTATTTTTATCACTATTATTATATTAAATACTCAAAAAACATTCAAGTTAGCACATTTGGCGATTAAAAAAGATGACTTTAAAGGTCACCTTTTTCTTTTTTTCTTTTTCGAATGGCTTCAGTCAACAGATATTCTATTTGGCCATTGATTGAGCGAAAATCTTCTTCGGCCCAACTTTGTATTTCATTCCACAAATGCTTTGGCAAGCGCAGTAAAATTTGTTTCTTATCCTTCGCATTTAGTTCCATATTAATATATCGAACCGCTATTTACAATCGGCTGGGCATCTTTATTGCCACATAGCACGACCATCAAATTGCTGACCATTTGTGCCTTTCTCTCATCATCTAATTCCACGATATTATTTTCAGATAATTTATTCAAAGCCATCTCGACCATACTTACGGCGCCTTCAACGATCTTTTGACGAGCATCGATAATCGCTTTAGCTTGTTGTCGTTGTAACATCGCCGCGGCAATTTCCGGAGCGTAAGCCAAATGAGAGATTCGCGCTTCCATAATTTCGATTCCGGCAATCTCAACTCGCTTTTGTAATTCTTTTTTCAATTCTTCAGAGATTTCTTGTGAACTACCACGAAGTGATTTTTCATCACCTTCATCTGAAATATCGTAAGGATAACATCTTGCAACTTGGCGAATTGCAGAATCACTTTGAGTGGAAACAAAATCGATATAGTTGTCGACATTGAATAAAGCTTTCGCGGTGTTGATTACTTTCCAAATAACGACCACTCCGATTTCTATCGGATTACCTTCAAGATCATTGACCTTTTGTTTACCATTAACTAAAGTCATCGCCTTTAAAGATATTTTTTTACGTCCAAAATTTTGAAACATTTTGCTAGTCTTGGTCGGTAGCGGTGGTACTTGTAAGTTATTTTCCAAACCTAAAGTTTCTCCATTTGGTAACACTACGCTGCAAAATGGATTAACATAATAGAATCCTTCTTGATTAATCGTTCCATAATATTTACCAAACAGTGTCAAAACAATCGCTTCATTGGGATTTAGCAATTTGAATCCTTTAATAAGAATTAAAGAAACAAAAGGTATCATGATGAAAAAAAACATTAAGATACCGAAAAATGTCCCGCTTGGCGTATTTTCAATACCGGTAGCACAAAATACAATACCAACTATAAAAATTATCCATAAGGCGATGATAACTCCAAGCATCACCCAGCCGCTTTTAGGTTTAATAACCTTTTCTTCGTAGATTTTTGGTTTTTCGTTCATATAATCCTCCTCGATATCAAATTGATATCATAATAATATTATACATTGTTATCGATAACTTTACAATAAAATTACAAAAAATACAGCCTAAGAGGCGTCCAATAAAACAAGTTCAGATTGTTTTCGGAGTGCGGCATGATTTCGGTCATGCCGCAGTTCCGTTTATGAGGTCGTTCAAAAGTGA
>CANQCZ010000049.1 GCA_947591215.1 uncultured Bacilli bacterium
TCGCCACCTCGAGGATTGCGCGTGAAAAATTGAAAAGTGTTTGCACCGATTGATTGCGCTTCTTGAAGCATGTGAGTAAACCCTTCAGAGGAAGATAAATGACAGCCGATTTTAAGCATAATAGTTACTCCAATCTTTTAATATTTTATCACATTACCTTTAATATTTCATCATTATGCTAACTAGTATTTTCTTCTAAGGAAGAGTATAATTAACATACCTAAGGAGTAGTATAATGAAAAAGATTCAAGCTATTTTATTGTTTACTTTATCACTATTAATAAGCTCTTGTTCTAATGAAACAATTGAAATCCAAGAATCTTTTTCAACTAGCGATTTTCATTCATCAACATCGATAAATTCATTATTTGATACCATTTCTGATGATTCGTTAGAATCCGCTAGTTCATCTTTTGATAGTACAAATGAAGTGACTTTTGAAACTTCTACTTCTTTTGAAAGCTCCGATGACTCTTCTTATGATTCAAGTATCGAAGAAACGGATCCTAAAATTCGTTATTTAGTGCCCAAAGGTACGATAAACGACAATTTAGAAATCACCTACTTTCAATTAGAGAATTCTAATTCTTCGATTCAATGCGGTGACGCAACCTACATTAAAATCGGTGATATCGATATCGTGATCGACGCCGGAGAAAAAAGGATCGGCTCGGAGATAGTCGCTCCTTATTTAAAAAATCATGTGACTGATAAAAAAATCGAATTAGTAATTACCACCCATACCGATTCCGATCATATCGGAGGAATGGTGGGTTTATCAAACCAAGAAAGTCCCTTAACGCTCAATGGTTTTTCTTACGATACGATTATCGATTGTGGCTTTGATCCTGGAACAATCGTAGTAAGTGATTATTATAATATTGTCAATGAACGCGTTAAAGAAGGCGCCTTTCATTACACCTATTATGACATGATTTTAAACGATGAAATTCCTTCTTCTTTCTATTTGGGCAAAGATGCTTCTTTAGATTTATTAGATACCAAGTTTTACACCAATTATATGAATTTAACAAAAGAAGAAATGAAAATAAAAGCCTCGAATTCTACTTATAAAAATAACTGCTCGGTACCATTTTTACTTACCCACGGGGAAAATACTTTTCTATTCGCAGGAGATTGTGAAACCACAGCCGAAAAAGCTTTAGTGGATTACAATGATTTACCACAAATCGATGTTTTTAAAGCCAATCATCATGGTTCCGATACCTCTAACACCACTTATTTACTCGATGTAATCAAACCCAAAAATGTCATCATCGAATCAACGAGCGAAAATAGGTATGGTATCCCCTCTAAAAATGTTCTCGATCGTTTTAAAACATACACCTTAAATGTTTTTGCTCCATTTATAAATGGTAATATTCATGTTATAAGTGACATGATTAAATTAGACTTTTCTTGCGATGGTTTTTTTGATTATTCCAAAATGAGAATCGAACCTGGAAGTGAAACGATAACATCTATCTTCGATACCGAATATTACACTTCTAAAGTTTAAAATTTTTAATAAATCTTTAAGTTTCAAATGAAATAATTTGAAGTCTTTTTGTTGTACAAAAATTTTTTTAATCTAGAGAGCTTGATTTTTATCTAAATGCTATTTGTTTTTGGATAAATATTTATTCAAAATTGATAATATATTACTTTTACATTCAGTTTGAGTAGTTGCTGAAAGGTTATTAATAAAAGTTTCGTCAAATTCTATTTCTTTTTTTGCATAGGTAATTGATTCTTTTCTCTTTTCTTTATCTTTTACAATTTTTCCTAAAAAAACATTTTCGATAGTATAACAAAACCAAATTAATTCATAATTTTTCATTTTACAGTAACTCATCGCACTATCGAAAAATTTTTTCTCATCGGCATCGTTATCAATTCTATCAGTATCAAAGCAATAAATAACAATATTGTCTCCATTTTTATTTTCTGTTACAAAATGATTTATTTCTCTAATAACTTTTTTATTTTGATACTTTGTCTTTCCATTCATATAAACGAATTGTACTTTAACATTATTATTTTTCTTTAAATCGTAATAAGAATTCAATATCGATTTAATATATATTTCATCTGTTTTAACAACTTTATTTGTTTCAACTACAAAAATCAATTGCTTCATTGATTTTATTCCTCATAATTCATAAGTGGTTGAATAAAATCAACAGAAGAAACATTGAATGGTGAATAATCAATTAAACCATTAATGTATTTATTTAATGGTGATTTGTTTCCATCTTTTTTCCAACTAGTAACTCTAGAATCGTTTGACAAAAAGTCTAAAGAATGGGAATTTGATTTCAAAATATTAATTGGTTCTAGATTATGAGTTGTAAAACATAATTGTCCTTCCGAATAATCTTTCATAAATTCGATTAGTTTAGCAAAATATACATCATGTAAATTTGCATCAAACTCATCAATAAAAACAATTTTTCCGCTTACACATGCTACAAGTGCATTAAATAAACGAACAAGTTTTTTTATTCCTGTACTTTCAAATTCAATATCAATCGAATAATTATCATAATGCAATATTTTTTTACAAACATACTTATCATTGTCTATTTTTTTCTCAATTTCTATTTGTCTTAAATTTGGTTTAAAAATTTTCAAAAATTGTTCCAATTTTTTAACTGATTTTTCATAATTCACGAATAAATTCGTGTTTACATAATCATTATATTTAAAAGAAAGGTAAAAATTAAATTCTTCTTTGCTTTTAATTATTAAATCTTTTTCATTTAAAGATTCATTATTTAGACTTTCTATAAAAAGTTTATCCAAAATATAATTTTCGTGTAAATCTTCTTGCTCTATATGCACAAAAAGGTTTGCTACAAATACTCTTGTTAAATAAATATAAATATTATCGTTGGTCGGTGGCATCTTTTTGGTGACAATCAAAATTGAATTTTTATCAAGCAAATTATTGGTTTCAGAATAAATTATAGACTTTTCGATATTTTTTAAATTTTCTAAATGAATTAATTTTCCTTTTTCAACAGAAACTATTTCATTAAATTTTTCATTAATTATTTGTCTTCCTTTTAAAAGATATAACTTTTCTCTTTCAACAACAACTTCTTCATTTTGAATCGCTAAAACTATTAAATGTCTTAAAGTACTACTATATTCATTATCTTTTTTATTAAAAAATAAAAATGTCAATTCTATTTCCATTTCTTTTAAATCTTTATTAATACTTTCTTTGACAAAACTAGAAAATTGTCTATCATTCAAGCCATTACTATCACAAATAAGCCTTTTATAAATAAACATTGCCGTCATTATCGCTGATTTACCCGCTCCATTTGGACCATATATAGCTTTAATATTTGAGTTTTCAAAACTAATTGGATTTTTAATAGTTTTATTACAAAATCTTAAATCAACCATTTTATTAAGATTTTTGCATCCATTAATTTTTAATTCACATAAAAATGATTTCATATTTTTTCCTCCATATAAATATATTATAGGTCACAAATAATAAAAAATATACATTTTTGTATGTTGTTTCTTTATTTCTTTGGCGCATATAGTTAAAAATCAAAAATAAAATTTAGTTAATGAAGATTTTTTTAATTTATTTTTAGTGTATTTATTATTAAAATTACTTTTTAATAAAAAAAAACTATTATCAATAAGCTTTATACTTCCAAAAACCCATTTGCCCGCACCACATTAAAATATTTCCATATAATATCTTGTATTTATTAAAAGGAGCTTTTTATGAAGATAAAATATTTCTTTTTATCCTTATTAACTTTGCTTTTAATTCCTTTAAGCGGATGTCAAAGCGAAAGTTCAAATCGAATTACCATTGCGGAAGTTACTCACTCAATCTTTTATGCTCCAATGTACGTCGCTAAGGATTTAGGATATTTTGCAGACGAGGGTATCGATATAGACATAATCACCACCCCAGGCGCCGATAAAACGATGGCGGCTTTGTTGTCTAAAGAAGCCCAAATAGGTTTAATGGGTCCTGAAGCCAGTGTTTACGTCTATCAAAACGGGCAAGAAGATTACGCGGTTAACTTTGCGCAACTTACCCAAAAAGATGGTTCTTTTATCTTAGGTCGTGATCCAATTGAAAACTTTGATTACACGATGATGCGCGGAAAAACTGTAATCGGTGGTCGTAAAGGCGGCATGCCTTTGATGATTCTAGAATATGTATTGAAAAATGCCGGTTTAGATATCGGTGAAAACGATCCTACTAAAGAAGTGAATGTCAGAACCGATGTTTCCTTTGATGCGATGTCAGGAGTTTTTGTCGCCGGAGAATCCGATTTTGTCACTGCTTTTGAGCCGACCGCTTCCCAAGTAGTGCGCTCAGGCAAAGGTCATATTCTCACTTCACTTGGCGAAGATTCCGGAATCGTTCCTTACACTTGTTTTTCTTCACTTAAATCATATATGACAAGTCATGAAGATAATTTAAGAAAGTTTACAAAAGCCATTCAAAGAGGAATTGATTTTGTCTTAAATCACACTGTCGCGGAAATCATCCCTCATCTTCGTGCTGATTTTCTTTCGAGTGACGATCAAGAATTAACTAGCGTAATGGAGAACTATCTTGGAATTGAGGCTTGGCCAACCACACTTAAATTTAACGAAGACAACTTTAACAAATTAATTGAAATCGTTAAACTTGCCGGCGAATTAAGCGAAGATACCATCGTTCCGTATGATAAGTTAGTTACTAACGCTTATATCGCTTAAAAAATAAAGGTCAGCCAAAGCTGACCTTTTTAATTATTAAATTATTTAATGCTAAATAAAGCAAATTTTTATTTATTTAAAGCTAAATTAACATTAACCGCACAAGCAACAGTTGCACCGACCATTGGGTTATTGCCCATACCGATAAGTCCCATCATTTCGACGTGAGCCGGAACGGAACTTGAACCCGCAAATTGAGCATCGCCATGGACACGTCCTAAAGAGTCTGTCAAACCATAAGATGCCGGACCTGCTCCCATATTATCGGGGTGTAAGGTTCTACCGGTTCCACCACCTGAAGCAACGGAGAAATATTTCTTGCCATTATCATAGCACCACTTTTTATAAGTACCGGCAACCAAGTGTTGGAATCTTGTCGGATTAGTGGAGTTTCCGGTGATAGAAACATCAACTTCTTCTTTTCTCATAATCGCAACGCCTTCAATTACATCGTTTGCGCCATAACATTTAATTTTCGCTCTTTCACCATCTGAGAAAGCTTTTTCTCTTACGACTTTTAATTCGCTCTTTTCAAAATCGTAATCAGTTTCAACATAAGTGAAACCATTAATTCGAGAAATGATGTAAGCAGCGTCTTTTCCTAAACCATTTAAAATAACTCTTAATGGTTCTTTTCTGACTTTATTTGCGGTACGTGCAATACCGATAGCGCCTTCTGCCGCGGCAAAGGATTCATGACCCGCTAAGAAACAGAAACATTTGGTATCTTCTTCAAGAAGCATTGCGCCTAAATTACCATGTCCTAAACCAACTTGACGAGTTTCAGCGACAGAGCCGGGGATACAGAAAGCTTGAAGACCGATACCGATCATTCTTGATGCTTCCGCAGCGCTTTTCGCTTTTTCTTTAAGAGCAATGGCGCAACCTAAAGTGTAAGCCCAAACTGCATTATCGAAAGCGATCGGTTGTACGCCTTTTACAAGTCCTTCAACATCTAATCCATATTTTAAGCAAAGATCCCGCGCTTCTTCTAATGAACCGAGATTATATTTTTTTAAGCAAGCATTAATACCGTCCATGCGGCGTTCAGAGTTTTCAAACTTAACCATCTTCTATGTCCTCCTATTCCTTTCTCGGATCGATATATTTGACAGCATTATCAAACCGTCCGTATTTACCGATACATTTTTCGTAAGCGGTTTTTGGATCTTCACCCTTTTTAATCGCTTCCATCATTTTTCCGAGATTAACATATTGATAACCGCAGATTTCGTTATTTTCATCAAGTGCACACTTTAAGACATAACCTTCAGCCATTTCTAGGTAACGTGGACCTTTAGCTAAAGTGCCAAACATTGTTCCGACTTGACTTCTTAAGCCTTTTCCTAAATCGTCAAGCGAGGAACCGACCGGTAAACCATTTTCTGAAAAAGCGGTTTGAGTACGTCCATACACTAATTGTTTGAAAATTTCTCTCATCGCTACGTTGATTGCATCGCAAACCAAATCGGTGTTGAGTGCTTCAAGAATGGTTTTGCCTTGAAGAATCTCCGCTGCCATCGCCGCTGAGTGTGTCATACCCGAGCAACCGATCGTTTCCACTAAAGCTTCGTGAATAACACCTTCTTTAACATTCAAAGTAAGTTTACAAGCACCTTGTTGTGGTGCACACCATCCAATGCCGTGGCTTAGGCCAGAAACATCGGAAATTTGCTTTGATTTAACCCATTTTCCTTCTTCTGGAATCGGAGCTGGGCCATGATCGCAGCCTTTTCTGACGGAACACATTTCGTTAACGTCATTTGTGTAATAAATAGCCATTATTTATCTTCCTTCCTATTAAAACATGGTTACAAACCTTTACTATTGTGACATAGTCACAAAATATTTTCAATATTTCGATAACGATTTTATTAGAGTAAAAGTGGCTTGAAACCTTTTTAATCTTATGATAGAAACAATGAGAAAATCAGTATTAACTTGAAAATTGATATGCGACAATTTATCATAAAAGCAATCGAGGAACGAT
>CANQCZ010000050.1 GCA_947591215.1 uncultured Bacilli bacterium
CTATCTGGAATCGTGATATCTGTTAAAAATTCACACTCTTCGAATGCTCTTTCACCTATACTTGTGACATCATATGTATTTCCTTTAATTTTTATTGTAGCTGGTATTTTTATATTTGTTGATGTTCCGACATATCCTGTTACTACTGCTTTTTCATCGACAATTACATATTGGAGACCATCTTTTTCAATAAAATTATTTTCATTAATTCCCCAGTAAACTGGCATATAGTGATCATTCCAATCATCATCCCATCCATTTGGTTTTGTTGATGCTTCACAATAGATGGTTAAGGAATCACAATCATAGAATGCATCTTTTCCGATACTTGTGACACTACTTGGAATCGTGATACTTCTTAAAGAACTACTAGAGAACGCTCGCTCTCCGATACTTTCTAATTCACTACTATCTTCAAAAATTACTTTTTCAAGTTTTTTACAATCTTTAAATGCTTGCTTTCCGATTCGTTTAACACTTTTAGGTATTTGAACGATTTGAATTGTATCATTTCCTTGGTATTGTCCATCTTTTATTTCTATTACACCACTTGGTATTTTTATAATTCCCGGATTAGACGAACGTTCTGTATTTGTATTATGATATTCATTATCATCCATTTTATTTTTTAACTGTTCTATTTCTTCAGTTTTCTTTTTTATCGTTTCATCGACTTTTTTTCCTTGAATATTGGAATCCGCTTTTTTCTTGCTTTTATTTATCTCAATAATTTCAATCTTATTAATAATTTTTTGATATTGTGGTCCTTGACTTCCATCTATCCATTCTAAACCAGCAAAATATTGTTTAAAAAATTCTGTTCGTCCTTCCCCTTTGCTACTTTCATCAAGAATATATTCTATTCGTTGTTTATTATGTTCAGCAGCATATTTTATTTCCCGTTTTACATCATCACTACGCATGGATTTTTCAGAAGTAACTACCAAAAAATATTCGCAATTATCAATTGCATCGTCGATGTTTTTATAATAGTCTATTGTATCTTCTGTATGTGGTATATTTCTTTCCGATATCCAACAACGATTAAAACCATATTCTTTCTCTAAAGCTATTAATATTTCATCGACCTTTTCTTTATCTTGTGATTTATGACAAATAAAAACTTTTCTTTTAATATTGCTCCATAAATCATCTTTGGTTACATAATTTTTGTATGATTTATTTAGTAAACCATTATATTTACTAAGGATTCCCTTATTTTGCAACAATTCAAATATCGTTTCTTGAGTATCAATATCCACATGGCTAACCATGAAAGTCACAATTAACTGTTCATCATACTCATCGATATCTACATCGCCTAAAGATTTAATAAATCCTATATATTCACTTTGTCCTGAATATTTTTTTCTCTTACAAAATTTATAAAAATAATTGGCCACGATATCATTTGGATCTAATTTTAATAAATCCTCACATAAGTTAATAACTTGATTATTGCTAAAATTATCTTTTTCAACTTCTCTTAATAATAATTGACGTAAATTACCTTTTTCAGTTTCCTCATGACTTAGTAATTTAGCTTCTAGTCTTTTATCAAAATTTTCTAATTGTGATTCGACGACATCTTTAAATTCATAATATTGTCTATCATCACGATAATGCGTACCACATACATCACAAACATATAATTCTTCTTCTCGATGAACTTTATTGCTCCCACAGTTAGGACATTTGATTATTTCTTGTTGTTGCATAAATCTACTCCTTTAAAAATATATATAATTCGACAATATTAAAATGTGCGACAAGGTATTACAAATTTTATTAGCTTTATATATATTACTTCTCAATCCTTTTGATAATTTCTTGATATTGTGGTCCTTGACTTCCATCAATCCACTCTAACCCATCAAAGTATTGTTTAAAAAATTCAGTTCTTGCTATTCCTTTACTTTCTTCGTCAAGAATGTATTCAATACGTGGTTTATTCTGCTTTAAAGCATAATCCATTTCACTTTGTACATCTTTGCTATACATTGATCGTTTAGAAGTAACTACCAAAAAATATTCGCAATTATCAATGGCATCTTTGATGAGTTCATCGTATCGAATTACACCAAATGGTAAGTTTCTTTCCATTATCCAGCAACTATTAAAACCATATTCATTTTCTAATGCTTTTACAATCTCATCGATCTTCTCTTGATCTTGTGCTCTATAACAAATGAAAACTTTTCTTTTAATGTTGCGATATAAATCAGTTTGATTTTCATAATTTTCTTTGATGTCATTTGGTAATTTCATATTTTCCTCCTATACAATTAAATTTTAATTATTAACAATAATTTCATTGATCAAACGATGACTTTCTTCACTGCTGATAAATGGTGCTTGTAAACGACATATCGTTCCGTTATCTGAAAGCAACATATCGCCTTTGCCACATAATTTCTCCGCACCAACTTCATCGATAATCACTTTTGAATCAACACCAGACGCTACTGTGAAAGCAATTCTAAGTGGAAAATTAGCTTTAATCACTCCCGTGATAACATTGACCGATGGTCGTTGTGTTGCAAGAATCATTTTAATTCCGGCTGCACGTCCCTTTGAACATAATCTTTGAATCGCCATTTCGATATCTTTCTTTTGTAATATCAAATCTCCGAATTCATCGATAACCACAAAAATAATCGGCAATTTTTCAAGATTATTTTTAGTGGCAAAATCGTTATATTCTTGTAAATTACGGCAGCCATACTTTTCTAATACTTGATAACGGAATTCCATTTCCGCAACCACTTCATTAAGTCGTTTTAAAGTTTCTGAAGCATCGGTGATAACATTTTTGTATAAATGCGGCAATCCTTTATAGCGAGAAAATTCAACCACTTTCGGATCAAATAATACGAGACGGATATCTTCTGGCGAATAGCGAAATAATAAGGAACTTAAAAAGCTATGAAGGAAAATAGATTTTCCTGAACCGGTGGTACCCGCGATTAAAAGATGCGTAAAATCATCTTCATTGATTTGATAAGGACTACCATCCAATTTTTCACCAATCAAAATATTGTGTGGTTCAAGATTCATAATTAAACCTTTCAAACCAACGATATTCCGTATCTGATTTTCGATTTCTATCGCCAAATAAGGATTATCCTTATTAGCATTACTAAAGCGAACGTTAGATCCTAAGCATGTTTCAATATCATCTTGATAACGCTTGACATTATTGACGGAAACTCCTCGACCTAATTCTAAATTTAAACGCGTGATCGTCGTACTTTGAATATGTGAAACTATTTTTACGTCAAGTGAAAATTCTTGATATTTATTAATAATCCTATTTGAAATATCGTCAATGTAGTTTTCATAATTTTGATCATCATATTGGCAATAATCATGGAGAATATCAATAGACGGAAATACATATGGTTTGCCATTATAAATGAAAGATTCATTCTCTTCTTGGTTATTATCAATTGTTTCTGCTTCTGGTTTTTGATTGTTCAAATCGTTATTTTTATCTTCGCATTCTTTGGCATTATCCTTATCTTTAGGGGTCTCGTCGACGATTCCCTTATCGGCAAAAGTACGATCAAATAAATCGATCATCAATTCATCTTTTTTAGACACACTGCTCTTCCGTTTCTTTAACGCTTCATAAAAATCATCGCGTGTCACCATCATTTTCGGAACCTCTTCTTTTTTATCGCGAAGTTCAATCACACGATGGCGAGCGATATTTTTGACATCGCGGCAGAGATTTTTAATATCATCACCTGAAAAGCGTGCCGTTCTTTTAGCGATGTCATCAAGCAAAGAGTCACTAAGGTCGATTTCAAAAATACTTTCCTTACTCATTAAGGTATTTAAATATTTTTCAAGCATCATCTTTCGCAATTGCTCATTAGGTAAATCAACCCTGATTCTAACATCAAAACGTCTGATGGCCGCACTATCGAAAGCATCCGGGCGATTAGTTGCCGCAATCACTAAGATTTCTTCATCGTGCTGTTCAAAACCATCTAACTGCGTAATTAAGGCATTGGTGATTAACACATCAACTCCCGAAGAATCGTCGGTACGTCTTCCAAAGAAACTATCAGCTTCATCGATAAATAAAATTGATAGAGGATTTTTCCTCATTTCATCGAAAAGACGTGCGATGTTTTTTTCGCTTTCGCCAACATATTTATCGCGCACATCTTCAGGACGGATACAATAAAATGGTGCATTAATTTCCCCGGCAACCGCTCTAGCAAATAAAGTTTTCCCGGTTCCTGGAACCCCATATAGTAAAATTCCTTTATTAAAATCATCTTTAGTATATAAATCCGGATAAACATATCTTTTTATCACTTGTTCATTGATAATTTTTTTAGCTTCATCGAGTCCGATTACATCACTTAATCGGGTTGTCGGTCTTTCAACTTGATTAAATGATTCCGCCTCTTTAGAATCTTCATCCTCGGTTTCATCAACTGTCATCTTCTGACTTAATCTCACTAGATCTTTAGTCAAAATATCATAAAGATAATCAGCTCGAGTTACGGCAGCTTTTTTTAAATTTTGATTTTGTTCAACCTTAGCATAACGATATAGTAATTCAATCGCTTGTTTAAGATTGTTCTTGTAACTATTGATATTCTTGTTTTGCTTATCTTTAGCGGCCTGTGCCACGAGAAGATCAACTTGATTCAAAACATCATCACGTTCACTCATGGTAACAACACTCCTTTAATTAAATCTTTTTTAAATTATTCAATTTTTTATCGATATCACTATCTAAATTACTTTGAATTTTTTCTAGTTCTGCATTAACTCTTTGATTGATTTCTTCATCGATGTTAACTGTCACACTTTCATCGTTTAAAGCTTGACAACTAGTGTCGACTTCATTCATTAAATAATCAAAAAGGCTTTGATTCTTTTCAATATTAGCCATCATTTTACGAAATTCCTTCGAAGTTTGTTTTATCGTTGAAGCACCATAAATTTTGCTAGTCTCTTTCGATAAAATTCGCATACTGTTTATATACTCTTTTGATAATTCAGCATCATCACGAAATAGTTCAAGCATTTTGAATTGATGCAATAGCGATTTTGTCTTTTCCTTACGAACAATAATCATTTTAAGATAGCTAATAGTCTGCTTATAGTCATTAATACGTCCATCATTTTTTGCAACTGCCGCAAGTGAAATTAAATCTTTTTCTCTAGCATCATATTTTGCTATTGAATTGTTTAGATTTTGTTCGGTTTTCTTTACCAACATTTTCGTTTCGATAAGCTTGTCTTGTTTTGATTTCATTTTTTTATTCCTCCTTATAAATATATCTTAAAACAATAAAACGCTATTTTATGTAAATGGCTATTGACAAATTAACCATTATATCCCCAAATCACAGGACAATTATCGATATTCCACTTATCATGCCATTCATCCGGTTTTGATAATGCTTCACAATAGATGGTTAAAGAACTACAGCCAGAAAATACTCCTTTCCCCATACTAGTGACGCTATTTGGAATTATGATACTTGTTAAAGAACTACAGTTTCGGAATGCATATGCTCCGATACTTGTAACACCACTTGGGATAGCAATACTTGTTAAAGAATGGTAGTTATAAAACGCTTTTTTACCAATGGAATTTAATTTACTTTTTGGTTCAAAAGTTACATTTTTTAATTGATCACAATTAATAAAAGAAGAAGAACCTATGTCAGTAATACTACTAGGAATGGTGATATCGGTTAAAAAACTACATGATCCAAAAGCAAAAGATCCGATAGTGGCTACATCGTAACTTTTTTCATTTATTTGAACTGTAGATGGAATAGTTAAATTAGAAACTATTCCAAGATATTTAGTAATAATCGCCTTTTTATCATTTATTAAGTAAATTATCCCGCCTTTTTCAATACAAGTTTCTTCATTTGCACCCAAATAAGTTGGAACTTCATCTGCTTCTCCGGGTAAATAATTTAATGGTAACGATGTTGATTCAAAATAAATGGTAACCAAATCACAATTAATAACCGCCTTTTTAGAAAAATTGAGAACACTTTTTGGAACGTTGATTGTTAATAACGAACGACAATTATAAAAAGCATAATCTCCAACCGCTGATACTTTATATGCAGTATTATTTGCTTGAATTATCGTTGGTATAATTGCACGAGTAGAGGTTCCGATATATTTAATCAATGTGGCTTTGCTATTGATTAAATAGTACATGAATTCATCTTGTACCACTAGTTTATC
>CANQCZ010000051.1 GCA_947591215.1 uncultured Bacilli bacterium
AATTTTTGATACAATTGAATTTAAATTTGTTTTTTTGTATTCATCATTAAACTCAGAAAATCTTAAATTGGGAACATTACGTTCTTCTTTACTCTTAGAATTAACATTAGAGATTACTTTTTCATTGTTTTCATTCATTTTAAAGCACCCCCTTATTCAATACCCAATTCTTTTAAATATTTAGCTATTTCAGCATCTAATTCTGCTCGTTTAGCTTCTAATTCCTTAATTTCCTTTTGAACGGCTTGAATGTCAATTTCTTCTTCCTCTTCAAATGTATCTACATATCTAGGGATATTTAGATTAAATTCATTTTCTTCAATTTCAGATAATTGAGCTACATGAGCATACTTTTCTATATCTTTTCTTTCTTTATAAGCATTAAGAATCTTTTCAACATTTTCATCACTTAAAATATTTTGATTTTTTCCAGATTCATATTCTTTTGATGCATCAATAAATAGAATATCATTTGTTGTACGACACTTCTTAAATACTAATACACATGTTGGAATTGAGGTTCCATAAAATAAGTTAGCAGGCAAACCAATAACTGCATCTAACCAGTTTTTTTCACTAATAATGAACTTTCTAATTGTTTCTTCTGCTGCGCCTCTAAATAATACACCATGAGGCAATACCACAGCCATTGTACCAGCATCATCTAACTCATATAACATATGTTGAACAAATGCATAATCAGCTTTAGATTTTGGTGCCAACTTGCCATATCTACTAAATCTTTCATCATCTAAGAACTTAGGATCAGCAGACCAATTTGCAGAGTATGGCGGATTGGCTACTACTGCATCAAATTTCATTTCTAACATATCTTTATCTGGATATTCTAATGTATCATTATTTTCAATATGGAATCTATTATACTTAACTCCATGTAATAACATATTCATTCTTGCTAAGTTATACGTTGTAGAAACCATTTCTTGGCCAAAGAATGATACAACATCACACTCTCTTGCAACACGAAGCAATAATGAACCTGAGCCACATGTTGGATCATATACATTTTTAAGTTTATCTTTGCCTAATGTAACAATCTTTGCTAAAAGTTTTGATACTTGTTGTGGTGTATAGAATTCACCTGCCTTCTTTCCTGCTGAAGCAGCAAATTGTCCAATTAAATATTCATACGCATCACCTAATACATCAATTTCAGAATCCTTAAATTTAAAATCAATTGCATCAATTTTCAAGATTACCTTAGAAATAAGCTTGCTTCTATCTGTTTCCGTTTTTCCAAGCTTATTAGAGTTAAGGTCCATATCTTCAAATAATCCATTGAAATCTTCTTCTGAAGGCTGGCCTAATGTAGATTCGTTAATTGAATTAATAGCATTTGCCAGAACTGTAATATTAAATTTATCCTCATTAATCATATCAACAATAGTATTCCATAAGAATTGTGGTTCAATTACATAACCTAATTCTTCTAATAAAATTTCAACTATATCTTCCTTATAATCCTCACTTTCAAAAGCTTCAGAATAGGTTACTCCCCCCTCATCCTTTAGCTCCTTATCTACCTTTTCAAGTAATTGTTCTGATAAGAATCTATAGAAAATTAATCCTAATATATAATTTTTAAATTCTGAGGCATCCATATTGCCTCTTAAATCATTAGCACACGCCCATAATTGGGAATGTAATTCGCTTTGTTGTTTTGACTGAATTTCATTTGTTTTCATTATATTTTTTCTCCTTTGTAATACTTGTTTATTATAATTTTGTTCAATGTAAAGTTTAATTCTGCTAGCTTTCGATCAATTCTATATTTTTCCAAATATTTCATGTAAAAGTTAGCAATCTTATTTTGCTCATCCATAGGTATAACTTCAATCATCATTTCTCTAACATACTGTGTTTTTAAAACAGATACTGCAGCAGTACCTTGCTTTGAGTTTTCAAAATAATTTTTAATTGCTTGGTTTTCATTCAATAACCAACATAAATATGTAGGATTTAAAAGATTAGTATCATGAATCCTAATCCTTAAGAAATTTGATGCAATAAGTTTGTTTTCGCGAGAACAATCTATTACCATCGCACTTCTTGATGTTAATCCTAACACAATATCATTTATTTTCGTAAATTCACAGAAATGGATTTTGTTTCTTTTTATCTTAGAATATAGCGCATCTCCTTTAATGTCAGTTTTACCAACATAGTAACTAACCTCCTGCATGCTAATAGTTTCAGCTTCTATCGCATCGTCATGCGGTTCAGCATTAACTCTTGTAAGGATAGTTCCTAGCGAAATGTCAGCTAATTCTGATAATTTTGACATCATTTGCCTCACCTCCGTTGCAATTTACATAAATATCATAGCAAAAAATTGCAAACTTGTCAACAGGCAATTTTGCAATTTAATTAAATATCATGTTTATTGTAAAAATCTAATGATTGTATTCTTGACGAAGCCAATTATTCTTTGAGCTATAGATTTCTTAGTTTTGATAACTGTTGGAATGTTTTCCTTTTCCTTAATCTCTTGGATTTTTTCTTTATTTAAATCTTGTTTAATTGTATCAGGCTCCAAAATGCCGCCGAATTCATATTCTTTAATATATTCTTCAATTCTTTCAGGAGTTAATCCAAAATAATCTGCAGTATCATTAATTTCTTTAATTCTTTGTTCTTCCATGAATTTATTATACTCATCATCAATTTCCATATCTGGAGTTAATACAGGAGATACTCTTGTAATAAATGCTTTAATTAAGTCTAATTTTGAATAAAAATTATCATCAGTGGATTGATCAATCATAACAAGTAAATCTTTAATATTCTTTTCTTTTTCTTCTTTCTTTTCAACCTTAGCTATTTCCTTTAACAAATTAAGAATATATTGAACATTAATTTTATTATTTACAATTAATTCAATGCAGAAATCAATATCTGCTAAAATAGAAATCTTTTGCTTTGATGTATGTTGTTCTCGAGATAATGCTAAATATTTGCTTTTATAATCTTCAAAAGTTTGCTTGTCTAAACCTAATACCTCTTTGTTAAAAGTAAATTCTATAAATGTATTAAGCCTTTCCAAGTTTTTTAGCATATCTCTAAAACATATAACAAATTTCTTATTGTTAAGTTCATCTCCACCCAGTTCAATCGAATCAGGAGTTGGGGCATAATCTAATAATTCACCATATGATTTTCTAAATTTGTGGATATAATGATCCATATCTTTCATTAATATGCCTTCGGTATTATCGGAATTAGAGAATAGCATAATCGCACTATCAACGGCTTTTTTACTTGTTTGATAACACACGATATTACCATATGGTTTAGTAATTGATTCAACTCTATTTGTTCTTGAGAAAGCTTGAATCAAATCATGATTTTTTAATCTCTTATCTACATATAAT
This sequence comes from uncultured Bacilli bacterium, assembly GCA_947591215.1. GTDB lineage: Bacteria > Bacillota_I > Bacilli_A > RFN20 > CAG-449 > CANQAG01. The sequence goes on from CANQCZ010000051.1 coordinate 3,393, forward strand.
GTATTTAAAAATTTAGCATCAAACCCTGTTAAAAACATATTAACTACAATAAGAATATCAATTTCATTATACTTTACTCTTTTAGTAACATCTTTAAAATATGCATCAAATGTACTAGTATTATATTTAGTACCAAACATCTTATTATAGTCATCAATGATTCTTTCCAATGAATCCCTTGAATGTTCAGACTTACTTTCTAAATCTTCGTTTTGGTCAAATGTAAATATGGCTGCTATTTTTAACTTTTGAGTGTTATATTCTTTAAATAAATCATAATATTTGATTAGTGACTCTATATTTTTAGTAGCAAATATCGCATTGTACTTTTGATTCACGGTTTTCAGATGATGGATTTTTAATATGTTTTTGCATACATTGGTTAATCTCTCGTTAGCCATTAATACCTCTTCAGTATCAATTGCCTCTACCTTTGAATCATCATCTTCATTATAAGTAGTATTAATTGTTTTAATATAATCAACATTAAATCCTAATACATTTCCATCCTTAATTGCATCTTTAATTAAATAATGATGTGCTTCTTCACCAAATATATCAGTAGTTGTCCTACCATCTTGGCTTGGATTATCTTTAAATCTAGGTGTACCTGTAAATCCAAAATATTGTGTTTGATATTTATCTTTAAACGCCAATTCGATGGCTTTATGCATATCTCCAAATTGGCTCCTATGGCATTCATCAATAATAAATACAATCTTCTTGCCTTTTAAATCTTCCATTGCAGATTTCATTGCTTTAACTTTATTTTCATCATTTTTTATTTCTACAACATCAGTTTTTCTAATTTTGGCTCTATCATCTTTAGATAATACCAATTTACAAACATTAGACATTTTTTGTATTGTCGTTAATATTAATTTTTCAGAAGGATCTTTTAAGTGTTTCAAAAGCATGTCAACATCTTCTGTAGCCGATACTGAGCCTTCTTCAAATCTATTAAATTCACTTAAAGTTTGACCATCTAAATCTTTCCTATCAACCAAGAAGATTACTTTAGCAATACCACTTTGAGCCTTTAATAAAGAAGCGAGTTTGAATGAGGTTAACGTTTTACCCGAACCTGTAGTATGCCATACATAACCATTATGATTCCCTTCTGCCCTATCTAATAATGATTCAACTGCAAACACTTGATATGGACGCATTATTATTAAAGATTTAGCGTCCTTATCTAGAATCATATATCTAGATATCATCTTAGACACCCAACACTTAGGAAGAAAGTACATTGTAAAGTCTTGAAGGTTAGAACATCTATTATTTTCTAGATCACTCCAATAAAATGTATATTGAAATGATAAATCACCATCTCCATTAGCAAAATATTTAGTATCAATACCATTAGAAATTACGAAAAACTGCACAAATCTAAATAAACCGGTAAGAGAATGTTTCTTATATCTACATATTTGATTAAAAGCCTCCTTAAAATCAATTCCCCTCCTTTTAAGTTCTATTTGAACCAAAGGTAATCCATTTACTAAAAGTGTAACATCATATCTGGTTTCATATTTACCAATATCAGTTATTTGGCGTGTTACTTGGAATTCATTTTGACACCATTCTTTTCTATTAAATAGTTCAACATAAACTTCAGTACCATCATCTCTATTAATGTTTTGAATATTTCTTAATATTTCAGCACTAGCAAAAACACTCTTACCTGAAATAACGGCTAATAATCTTTCAAATTCAGTATTTGATAATGGTTTGCCATTAAAATACTTATTTAGATTATGTTTGTTAATTTGAACTTTAAAATTTTCTCGCAAAGCGACTTCATCATGAATGGTTACCTCCTCATATCCATCAGCAACTAATTGTTGTATCATTTTTTCTTCAAGTGCTTTTTCGCTTTGATACTTTTCATCAATTGATAAAGACATAAATATTCACTTCCTTAATCCTTAATGTAAATAATTAAAGTTATTAATTATTTTACCATAATTTGCTAAAAATGTCATTATTAGACCAAATGTCTCGTATAATTATCTCATTTTTTTTCAAAACAATATTCCACTTTTTAAGATAGAGTAGTATTGCTTATATCAATTTATATTATTAATGTCACATAATATTCCTCATTTATTGTATCAAAAAATAATATATTTTTTGGTTTCTAGTCACTAAAAAAGGGTGTTTTTGTTACACCCTTTATAATTTAGAGAACCAATGTGTATTGATTTTGAATGGACCACTTACTGTTATTGAGCAAGGAAAAGATACTTTAATGCATAAAAAATCACCGTTCAAACAACCGATGATTTTCAAAAAAGTCAGTATATTAATATTATAAACTATTCATTAAAAGAAAGTCTTTTAACTTGATATGTCTTACTATACTTGTAGAATAATCAATTTCATCATTTGTTATGAGAACTTTTTGCATTGAATTATCTAAATTATGGAATGCCTCAAATTCTCTATTATATGCTTTATCTTCAGCAACACTATATGCCACCTGAACCAAATATTTCATATTTCCTTTACTAGCTATGAAGTCAATTTCTTTGCCATTATTATCGAAGACATTAACCTTGTAACCCATATAAAGAAGCTCATTATAAATAATATTTTCTAG
>CANQCZ010000052.1 GCA_947591215.1 uncultured Bacilli bacterium
GTTATCGTTCAATTAAGTTCGGAATCCTAAAATAAAGAAAAGATGCCCACTTGGTTCCAGGAGGAATCTTCGGGTTCGTTAGACCTAGAAATAGAGAGAAAATTATGAAAAAAGAAAATTTATCGATCGCCGCTATAAGAGCCTTATGCATCGATGAGATCGGCAAGGCAAAATCCGGACATCCGGGCATGGCATTAGGGAGTGCCCCAATTTTATATACCTTATTTACTCGTCATTTAGTGCAAGATCCAACACATCCTGATTGGATTGCCCGCGATCGGTTTGTTTTATCGGCCGGTCATGCTTCGGCCCTTTTATATGCGATGTTGCATTTAAGCGGTTATCCGCTTTCACTTGAGGATCTTAAACAATTCCGTCAATTAGATTCAAAAACTCCAGGTCATCCCGAATATCGACACACGATCGGTGTCGATGCCACTTCAGGACCACTAGGACAAGGTATTGCTCAAGCGGTCGGTATGGCGTTAGCGGAAACCAGTTTACGTCATATGTACGCTGACGGAGATGAGATTTTCTCACATTATACTTATTGTTTATGTGGCGACGGATGCTTGCAAGAAGGAATTTCGCAAGAAGCGATTTCTTTTGCCGGTCATCAGAAACTCAATAAGTTGATTTTGCTTTATGATTGCAATCAGGTTACGCTCGATGGACCTCTTTCTCAATCTTTTTCCGAAGATATCGTCAAACGTTTTTTGGCTTCCTCTTGGAATGTGATTGAAGTAAAAGATGGCAATTCCGTCACTAGCATCAGCCGTGCGATTTCTAGAGCGAAAAAAAGCAGTTTGCCGACGCTCATTAAAATCAATACCATCATCGGATTCGGTTCTAAAAACGAAGGAACCTGCAAAGTTCATGGTTCGCCTTTATCCGAGGATGATGCCATAAATGCCAAACATCGTTATGGTTATGATTATCCTCCATTTACTGTTATCGATAGTGTTTATAAAGACTTTAAAGATACTTACATTAAACGAGGCAAAAAGGCATATGAAGGTTGGGAAAAACGCTATCAACAATATCGCTTTAATCATAAGAAAGATGCGAGTAGAATCGAATCAACTTTAAAGAACGATGTTTCGACATATATTTTCGATGAAAATCCGTATTTTGAAGTCGGATTTAAAGATTCGACTCGTAATTTATCGCAAACTATTCTTAACATTTTTAATAAATCGATATTCAACTTAGTCGGTGGTTCCGCGGATGTCGCAAAATCGGTAATGACTGCGATTAAAGATGAAAAAAACTATGGTCCTTACGAACGGGGCGGAAGAAACATCTTCTTCGGTATTCGAGAATTTGCAATGGCTTCGATTCAAAACGGAATGTTGCTCCACGGTGGAGTTAGAACTTATGTCGGTTGTTTTCTCGTCTTCAGCGACTATATGAAAGCGGCCATTAGAATGGCATCTTTAAGCAAGTTGCCGGCTATTTATTTGTTCTCGCACGATTCGATCGCCGTCGGGGAAGATGGACCGACGCATCAACCGATTGAACAACTAGCGATGTTACGTAGTATTCCAAATTGCGAAGTCTATCGCCCGTGTGATGCTAATGAATTGGTTGCTTCTTGGAAGTTAGCTTTACAATCGCTCAATCATCCAACATGCCTAATTCTTTCACGTCAAAGTCTTCCGGTGCTTCCTAGGACGCGAGAAGGAGCGGTCGAAAAGGGAGCTTATATTTTATCGAAAGAACGTGGTAAACAACCGCACGCTACGATTATCGCTACCGGTTCTGAAGTTTCACTTGCTTATGAAGCTCAACAAATTTTATGGAAAAACGGCTATGATACCCGTGTGGTCTCGATGCCTTCTCAAGAGCGATTCTTGAAACAGGATAATGCATATATTGAAGAAGTACTTGGAGTACCTTATAAATCGCGAATCGCAGTTGAAATGCTTTCTTCCTTTGGGTGGCATCGCTTTGCCCCTCATGTGATGAGCATTGATACTTTCGGTAAATCGGCTCCGGCCAAGGACGTAATCGAAGATTTCTCCTTTACGGTTCAAGAGTTAGTTCGTCGCGTCAAAGAAATCGTATAAAATTCAATCCTCTCGATGAGAGGATTTTTTTTGCAAGATATTTCGACAAAGAAATTGAATACTAAGTGCGATAATACAATTATGAAAACGATTCATATTATGTTTTTAAAAGAAGAATTCGATATCGATGGTGAAACTTATTTAAAAGCTCAAAATTTCTTCTCTGAAAGTTTATTTATGCGGCAGATGTTTAACAGTTGGCAAAAAAGAATTAAAGTTAAAGATGTTGTTAAGATATTGACAAAGGTGGAAAAAAAACGCAAAGATATTGTTATTTCACAAAACGCAATCTCTTTTTACAATCGGTTTATAAAAAAGCACGAAGTGCTCTTTGAAAAAAGTGGAACTTTATATTTAGCCACTGATAATGATGATTCTTGGCTTTTAAGAATTTTGGCGAGATTAAATTGCCCACTTATCAAATATACGCTTGAATAAAGATTTTTTTTGGCACATAATAGTATCCGCATGGTACTTATTTAAGACTATAGCGAAAGGATATTTATGGTTATTGTATTAGATTTAGGTAACACCAATCTTTATGTTGGGGTATACCAAAAAAGTGCGCTAGTAGCAACTTATCGCACTTACACTGATTCAGAGAAATCGATCGATAATTATCGCGATTTACTCGAAGATTTTTTATTAAAGCATCACTTTGATTTACAATGCTTTGACGGAGCGATTATCTCAAGTGTGGTTCCGGATTTAACCGCAGTGTTAAAAGGGGCGATTGAATCTTTATTAAAAATTCCTTGTATGGTGATTGCAAAAGGCGTCAAAACCGGTCTTTCAATTAGAATCGATAATCCTAGTGAACTCGGCGCCGATTTAGTCGCCGATGCAATCGGAGCTATAAAAAATTACGGAGTTCCGTGTGTGATCGCGGATTTAGGTACGGCGAATAAACTCATCGTAATCGATAAAGACAGCAATTTTATCGGTGTCATCATTTTTGCCGGCATTAAAGTGGCAAGTAAGGCACTTAGTCGTTCGGCAGCGCAACTGATTGACATTTCGTATATTTGTCCAAAAAGTGTCATTGGCAAAAATTCCGCAGATTCATTGAATTCAGGAGCAATATACGGAACGATTGCCGCGATTGAAGGACTATATGAGCGAATTGAAAATGAATTAGGATATCCATTAAAAAAGATATTGACAGGTGGCAATTCTTATCTTATAAAAGACCAGATTGATGGCTTCGTTTTTGACGATCGTTTGATTTTAGATGGACTTTTGGAGATCTATCGCCGTAACGGAGGGGCGGAACATGAATAATAAAGTTCGTTCTTTGACGATCGATGCGATGATGTTAGCAATCATCGCCTTGATGACATTTGTGCCGAATCTTGGTTATATTACGCTTTTCGGTGTCGCTTCCAATACTTTAATTCATATACCGGTTTTAATCGGCGCTTATCTATTTGGATGGAAAAAGGGTGGAATATACGGTTTCTTTTTTGGAATCCTTTCACTTTGCAAAGCGCTTCAATCGCCTTCGGGACTTTTAGACGCTTATTTTATCAATCCGTTGATTTCGGTGCTGCCTCGCGTGGCATTTGGTCTTTTAGCGGGCTTCTTTTTTGAAATCGTTAAAAAAATCGATGCTCAAAATTTGAAAGCTTTTAAAATCACCTTACTATATGTTGGCACTTTCGTATTGACGATTATCCATTCGATATTGACGCTTGGAACTTTATATTTATTGGAATTTCAAGCCTTAAATGAAATGGCTGTTAGCAACAATTACGCTTCATTCTGGATTGTAATCCTCGGAATTCTTGCGACAAATGGCTTAATCGAAGCAGGAATCGCAACTGTGATCGTTCCTAATGCCGGATTAGTAATTGAAAAAGCGACCTTAAAAAACGCTTAAAACAAAAAGAACTAAACCATTGCTTTCGCATAGTGAAATGTTTAGTTCTTTTTTTTGTTTGATTAAATTATGGTAATGTGAAGCGATGTTGTCGACATCACATTTGTCATTAAATCTTTGGCACTGATATCGACTTCACCGGTTTGATTTAGATCCAAATAGTGACCGTCGGTTGCGCTTCGATTGCCGATTGAAGCGATTGAGGAATCTGATGATTCAAAGACGATATTGTTGATCGGACAACCGCTATCGATGGTACCAGTAGGATTTATAACGAGATAATCGTAAAGATCGATATAAGAAACATCGGCTAGTTAAACGACAAATTAGTTTCTGAAAAGCTGATTTCTTTTACAAAATTATTCTCGATTTTATACGGAATTTCTTCAGGATATGCACTTAAAGAACCATAGACGAAATCTTTGGTTTCAAGAGTAGTACCACCTCCACCATAGGACGAAGGTCCGTGTCTTCTTAGCGTAGTGACATCGTAATCAAGACAATAGTAAACATCATAGTATCCTTCGGTGAAATAAAAGTCGCTTAATTGACCGGCTTCATTGATCTTAAGTTCCATCGCTTTAACGTAACAATAATCGTCAGTATCGACTTCAAGAGAAAGGAAACTCGCGTATTTACTATCATCTTCAAGTACTTCTCCAAAATAAACCATCGAAGGATCATTGGCGATATTTTGATATGTCATGTAGGCATTTAGTGCTTGACCGATATTTAAGTATTGAGCGCGGTTTCTTCATCGATCTGTTCCTTAGAAGCGCGATTAATGAAACCTTCGGATTGGAATTTACGGATATTATAATAAGTTCCGTCTTGATATAGTCTTTGCTCCAAGTAAGGGGCTTCAGTAACCATGCTGGTGCTAAAGTCGGTATTACGACTGACACCATCGATTAAGGTTAGATTATTAAGGTAGGCATTCATCGTATAATTTTGCCTTTGATAATAGGTTTTATAAATGAAATATTGGCTTGCCTTCACTGAAATAACTTGATTATCGTAATTTATTGTTTGAATCATATAATTCAACGTGTCTTGTTTTTCTAAAGGAGTGTAATCGATAATTTCGCTGGAAGAACTTGACACACTGGACGAAGATGAAACACTCGAAGAATTCGAAGAAGTGTTTTCACTAGATGAAGTACTATTGAAATTAATACTTATATCGAGAAGTGAATCGCTGCTTTCACTACTCGAGGATGAAGTGCTACTAGTTGTTTCACTAGTAGCACTATTAGATTGGGTTGAATAGTCATGAGATTAAGTTGAAACGTTTGGTTCTTGGGCCGATGAACAAGCACATAAAGTCGTAAAAAGGGCAATGGATATAAGCAATTTTTTATTCATTGGGGTAAACAAATCCTTGCGATTCAACGTAAATGTGCACTGTGCCCCATTTGTTGATCGGACATTCGCCTAGTTCATCAACGATATTTTCATCGGTCAAAGTCGCAAATTTATCGGCGCTTATGGTCGGTTCAAAAGCATTGTTTCTAACCACTACGTCGATGTAATCGATCGTGTTATCAGTCGCTAGATGAATTTTAAATTCTTCGATTGATTGATAATAGACGTACTTATCGTTTACAAAACCATAATAATTTGAAAGATTTTCATTGCCATTGTCGATTAACGGAAGAATCCTTGCCATAGGGTCTTGAATGTCATTGCCGACATACGATGCAACACGAGTTTTAGGATTATAGACAAAATTTGATAAGGATAATGTTGAAAGTGAAATGCTATTAAGCGAACCGGTTTTTTCTATTAAGACACCGGTTCTGGAAAATTCACCGGCACCACTACAATAGTTGACTAACGTTAAAACCTGATATAACGATTCGTCCAAAGCATCTTTCAAATCAGCCTTAGCGGCATCATCACCGGTGTCCGGTTTGGCTTTTTTGGTCACGGTGATGGAAATTCTTCCTTCAACTCCGCTTTCGACATTCAAAGCGACGATTTCACAAGTTCCTTC
>CANQCZ010000053.1 GCA_947591215.1 uncultured Bacilli bacterium
AAGAAAAATGATATCCTTAAATTACTTAATTTTAAAATTTAACACTACTTTTTTTCGATTTTGTCGAAAGTCAGGTATTATATGGATTAAGATTTATAAATGCAAATAAATTACTTGATTTTATGATTTTACTATTCATAATACACAAATTCAAAAACAACATTCTAATATCAATTAATTATTTAAAGTTGGTACTCCGTTTTCATAATGCCATTCATCTTCCCAGTAAACTGGTCTATCACTAGAATTCCAATTATCATTCCATCCAGTTGGTTTTGATGATGCTTCACAATAGATGGTTAAGGAATCACAATTAGAGAATGCATACCCTCCGATATACGTAACACTACTTGGAATGGTGAGATATGTTAAAGAACTACATTCATAGAATGCATACCCTCCGATACTTGTGACACTATCTGGAATCGTGACACTTTCTAAAGAACTACATTCATAGAATGCCCAAGATCCAATATACGTAACACTACTTGGAATCGTGATACTTTCTAAAGAATCACATCCGTCAAATGCCCAAGATCCGATATACGTAACACTGTTTGGAATCGTGATACTTATTAAAGAACTACAACTAGAGAATGCACTTTCTTCGATACTTGTGACATCATATATATTTCCATTAATTTCTATTGTTGCAGGTATTTCTACATTTGTTGATGTTCCTACATATCCTGTTACTAATGCTTCTTCATAACTTATTACATATTGGATACCATCTTTTTCGATAAAATTATTTTCATTAATTTCCCAGTAAACCGGTCTACTGCGGTCAAGACTATAATCATCATAATAATAATGATTCCAATAATAATCCCATCCACTTGGTTTTGATGATACTTCACAATAAATGGTTAAGGAACTACAGCCAGAGAATGCATACCCTCCGATATACGTAACACTACTTGGAATCGTGACACTTTCTAAAGAACTGCATCCATAGAATGCATCTCTTCCTATAATTGTGACACTATTTGGAATCGTGATACTTGTTAAAGAACTACAATTATAGAATGCAAACCCTCCGATACTTGTGACACTACTTGGAATTGTGACTGTTTTAATAAAATCACAACCTGCAAATGCATATGTTCCTATCTTTTCTATTCCTTCTAAGACAATATTTTCTTCTTGAAACAACTTTCCGTCTATATATAGTTTTTTCATTATTGATAATGGATTCGCAAATGAGTTATCAAAAGCTATACTTGCCCACTTTGATATTGTTCCATCATAGTCTACTCGTTCTAAGGAACTACATCCATAGAATGCATTTTCTCCTATACTTGTGACACTATCTGGAATCGTGATATTTGTTAAAAAACTACAACCCCTGAATGCCCAAACTCCGATACTTGCGACATTATATGTTTTTCCATTAATTTCTATTGTTGCAGGTATTTCTACCTTTGTTGATGTTCCTACGTATCTTGTTACTACTGCTTTTTTATCGATAATTACATATTGGATACCATTTTTTTCAATAAAATTATTCTCATTAATTCCCCAGTAAACTGTTCCGCCATTATAGAGATTCCATTTAGTCTCCCATTCACTTGGTTTTGATGATGCTTCACAATAGATGATTAAGGAAGTACAACCTTCGAATGCATATTCTCCGATATACGTAACACTACTTGGAATCGTAATACTTGAGGAAATACAATGAGTGAATGCCATGTCTCCGATATACGTAACACTACTTGGAATCGTGATACTTGTTAAGGCACTACAATAAGAGAATGCAAAGTCATATATACTAGTAACATCATATGTAGTTCCATTAATTTCTATTGTTGCAGGTATTTCTACCTTTGTTGATGTTCCTACATATCCTGTTACTACTGCTCTTTCTTCATTTCTTATTACATATTGGATACCATCTTTTTCAATAAAAGTATTTTCATTAATTCCCCAGTAAACCGGTCTACTGGCATAATAAACATTGTAACAATTCCATACACCATTCCATCCACTTGGTTTTGATGATGCTTCACAATAAATGACTATGGAATCACAGCCATAGAATGCAAACTCTCCTATACTTGTGACACTATTTGGAATTGTGATACTTTTTAAGAAACTACAACCATCAAATGCATAGTTTCCTATACTTGTGACACTACTTGGAATCGTGATAGTGGTTAAGGAATTACATTCATAGAATGCAGAGTTTCCTATACTTGTAACACTATCTGGAATCGTGATAGTGGTTAAGGAATTACAATTAGAGAATGCAAAATTCCCGATACTTTCTAATTCACTATTTGAGTCAAAAGCCACACTTTGTAATTGAGTACAATCTTCGAATGCATAGTTTCCGATACTTGTGGTATTATTGCGAATAGCAATATTTTTTAAAGAACTACATTTATAGAATGCTTTTTCTTCAATCCTTGCGACATTATATATTTTTCCATTAATTTCTATTGTTGCAGGTATTTCTACATTTGTTGATATTCCGACATATTTTGTTACGACTGCTTTTTCATCGATAACAACATATTGAATACCATCTTTTTCAATAAAAGTATTTTCATTAATTCCCCAGTAAACCGGTCTATCAGCATTCCAAACATCATACCAGCCTTCCGGTTCTATTGATGGTTCACAATAGATGGTTAATGAACTACAACCCCAAAATGCATCTTCTCCGATACTTGTGACACTACTTGGAATGGTAATATTTTTTAAAGAACTACATCCATAGAATGCATAGTCTCCGATACTTGTGGCACTACTTGGAATGGTAATATTTTTTAAAGAACTACATCCAGAGAATGCACCTTCTCCGATACTTGTGACACTACTTGGAATGTTGATGCTTATTAAAGAACTAAAAACAGCGAATGCATAGTCTGGTATACTTGTTCCACCTAATATAATTATGGTTTTTAGTGATTCCGGAACATATTCTTCATAATTTTCATCCAATGTGGTTGCTCCAAAATAATATCCTAAATATGTATCTATAAATGGTAAGGTTAAACTTTCTAAGGAATTACATCCAAAGAATGCATCTTTTCCAATACTTGTGACACTATCTGGAATGGTGATACTTGTTAAGGAACTACAATTAGAGAATGCAGAATCCCCTATACGCACTAATACATATATCACATTATCAATAGTCAATTCTCTTGGTAAATCGATATCTTCTGCTTGTTTATCTTTGACGCCGGTAACAATATATGTATGATTTTCTTCATCTAAGGTATATGTAATATTCAATTCCTCTAAATAGGGATCATTCGATGAACTGTTATCCGTCGATGAGGATTCCTCTGATGACGTCGTAGCTGACGATAAAGATGATAAATAATTCGATGAAGCTGACGTAACATTCGATGAAGACTCCTCTGATGACATCGTCGCTGACGATGAAGATGATGAATCATTTGTCCCACCGGCACAGCCACATAAGGTAGTCATCGCCATCAGTAATGCCGATAGAATCTTTATACCATTTGCTTTTTTCATGCTTTCCTCCTTAAATATTTACTTAATATGAAAATAAGCTTAATGTTAAGTTTATTATTTAAACCGTTAAAAAAGCGTTTAAAATTTATTCGTTTTTTTAACATTAATTAATTTTTTATTTTGACTTTAAATTAAAAAAAATACATTTGAACTTGTTGTTGATTATTTCAAGGTTCTTATATATTCTTCGTGGCTTATTCCATTGCTTCATGATAATGACTATTATTATGCCTCAACCGTTGTCCAAACGTATCTAAAATTTTTTCATATTTCCAATTATACAATAATTAATCCCACCCTTAATAATTTGATTTACTTGCAGTTCCACTTCTTTCACCCATAGCATTACTGCTAACGGCTTGTGTTCGCTACACTTGGCGATAAATATCCGTGGTTGCCTTCATTTCCAACTAGATTAATATCATGCCCGACACACTAAAAAAGGTCAACCTATATAAACTTTGTTGACCTCTTTCATGGTTAATTCTAAAGTTGCGTTAACATTGTAAAGTCCGTTAATTTAACGTCGGCACTCCATTTTCATCGTAATGCCATTCTTCTCCCCAGTAAACTGGTCTATCATTAGAATTCCAATGATCATTCCAATCACTTGGTTTTGATGATGCTTCACAATAGATGGTTAAGGAGTCACATACGGAGAAAGCAGAACTTCCTATACTTGTGACACTATCTGGAATCACAATACTTTCTAAAGAAGTACATCTAACGAATGCATATAGCGCTATACTTGTGACACTATTTGAAATCACAATACTTGTTAAGGAACTACATTTTTCAAATGCTTCCTCTCCGATACTTGTGACATCATACGCAATTTCATTAATTTCTATAGTAGTCGGTATTTCTACATTTGTTGATGTTCCGACATATCTTGTTACTACTGCTTTTTCATTGACAATCACATATTGGAGACCATCTTTTTCAATAAAATTATTTTCATTAACTCCCCAGTAAACTATTCCGCCATAGTAATTCCAATTACTAGCCCATCCGCTTGGTTTTTCTGATGCTTCACAATAGATGGCTGAAGAACTACAATCATAAAATGCTCGCTCTCTAATAACTGTAACACTATTTGGAATGGTAATACTTAAGGCACTGCATCCGTAGAATGCATAGTCTCCGATATATGTAACACTACTTGGAATGGTGATGCTTATTAAAGAACTACTTCTATCGAAGGCCCATTTTTCGATATTTATGACATCATATGTATTTTCATTAATTTCTATTGTTGTCGGTATTTCTAGATTTGTTGATGTTCCGACATATCTTGTTACTGATGCTTCTTCATTTCTTATTACATATTGTACACCGTCTTTTTCAATAAAATTATTTTCATTAATTCCCCAGTAAACCGGTCGACCATGGGAATTCCAATCATTCGACTGCTGCTTCCAACCTTCTGGCTCTTCTAATGCTTCACAATAGATGGTTAAAGAAACACAAGCATAAAATGCCCATTCTCCCATACTTGTGACACTACTTGGAATGATGATGCTTTCTAAAGCACTACAATTATAGAATGCATATTTCTCTATACTTGTGATATCACTTGGAATTGTAACACTCTTTAAAAAGCTGCAGTCAGAGAATGCATTTACAGGGATACTTGTTCCACCTAATATAATTATGGTTTTTAATGATTCTGGAACATAGTGAGCATTGGAACTATACATTGATGCTCCAAAATAATAACTTATATATGTATCTATAAATGGTAAAGTTAAACTTTCTAAGGAATTACAACCTTCGAATGCACTTTCTCCGATAATTGTGACACTACTTGGAATGCTGATCATTATTAAGGAACTACAATCCTTGAATGCATTTTTTCCGACACTTTCCAATTCACTATTTGGTTCAAAAGTCACACTTTGTAATTGAGTACAATTTTCAAAGGCCAATTCCCCGATACTTGTGACACTACTTGGAATGGTGATACTTGTTAAGGAACTACAACTAGAGAATGCAGAATCCCCGATACGCACTAATACATATATCACATTATCAATAGTCAATTCTCTTGGCAAATCTATTTCTTC
>CANQCZ010000054.1 GCA_947591215.1 uncultured Bacilli bacterium
TACGCTTCTTCGATGGGTGGCACTCAGATATTTTTAGAACCTAATGAATCAATGAGCGTCGAAGATCTTTTTAAAGCGGTCGCAGTCAATTCGGCAAACGATGCGATCGTCGCTCTTGGTGAATTTGTCGCCGGCTCTAACGAGGCATTTATCAACATGATGAATGACAAAGCCAGAGAATTTGAAATGACGAATACCAATTTTGCCAATGCAACCGGTTTTGATGATCCAAATCATGTAACTTGTGTTCGGGATATGGCGAGAATCGGAGCAAAATTATTAACGTTTGGTGAACAGATTTTACGTTTTTCGCGCTTAGAAGAAGCCTATGTTAGGGAAGATACAGAATCTCCGTTTTGGTTAGTAAACACCAACAAACTTTTAAAATACTATGATGGCTTGGATGGTTTAAAAACCGGATTTACCAAAAAAGCCGGTTATAATTTAACAGCGACCGCTAAACGCAATGGACTAAGGCTTCTTTCGGTAGTGATGAAAGAGGAAACGATTCAAAAGCGTTCGCAAGATACCATTCGCTTGCTAGACTATGGTTTTTCAAAACTTGAAATGAAGACCATCTTTAATGAAAATGATACTTTAACGATGTACAATTTCAATAATACTTTGAGTCGCAACACATCGCTTATCACGAAAAAACGCATTGATGTTATCGTTGATAAGGGAGAAGATTTGCAAAGTTTAAAACTGAAAATCGAACTATTTCGCGATTATGCTCCTATTAATGAAGAAGAGATTATCGGTGAACTGGTAGTTGAAACTTATGCAGGACGACAATATCGTTATCCGGTTTATGTCAAAGAAGCGTTAGAAGGTTTAAATTTTTGGGATTATTTATTGTATAATCTAGGATTACTGTTTGCATAAAATCAATGGCTAATGATAAATAAAATTCACTGAAGTGTGGTTAGTAACTAACTACACTTTTTTAATATTATTTATAATTTTTTTATCATGTAAAAATTGCGATATGCTAAATATTTCAAAAATAATTTTATAAACAACTTTAGATATTTTAAAAGATTGCTAAATACACTAATCTAAATTTTGTTTTACGTAAAAAATTTGTCGAACGAATTTTTGAGATTATTTGTCGAGCTAGGTCGAATGCTAAAAAAGATTTTTTTGATTGCGCTAAAATCTAGTAACGGGAGGAAAAATCATGGAAAACAAAATAAAGTTTACCGCTTTTGATGAAGGCCTTGTCATTAAAATTTCCGGAGAACTTGATTCGATGAAAACGATGACTTATCGCGATAAAATTCATCGAGAAATGATAAAACTTGGACCGAGAATGTTGCTTTTTGATTTTAAGGATTTACAGTTTATCGATTCATCGGGTATCGGATTAATTTTAGGAAGATTCAATGAAATTGATAAAATCGGTGGCGTAGTCGGAATCACCGGTTTAAATGATTATTCGCGAAAAATTTTTCAAATTACCGGAATTTTGCAGATTATCGAAGAATATCAAAGCACAGCTCAATTTAAAAAGAAAGCGAGGATAAATTTATGATTAACAAAATGGAATTGAAATTTTCGGCTTCATTAAGTAATGAAGTGCTAGCTAGACAAGCAGTTATTGCTTTTATTTCTCCTCTTGATCCTTCTTTAGAACAAATTGGAGAAATAAAAACCATCATCGCCGAAGGAGTTTCTAATGCGATTATTCATGGATATGAATTGGACGCTTCAAAAGATGTATTTTTAAAAGCGATAATCGATGGGGAAGACTTGGAATTGACAATCACGGATTATGGTAAAGGAATTGAAAATTTAGAGGAAGCACGAAAACCTCATTATACGACTCGCCCTGATTTGGAACGCGCGGGAATGGGACTTACCATTATGGAGACGTTATCTGATAGTTTTGCGATTAAGACTTTGCCAGGAATGGGATGCAAGCTTGTAATCAAGAAAAAAATCACCCATGAAAGTGTCGCTTATGGAACAGTTAGCCGATAATTTGGATTTAATAAAAAAGGCACAAGAGGGAGATCACGAAGCACTTGAAGAAGCGATCACTAAAAATCAATTATTGATTTATTCGTTGTTAAAAAGATATCATTATGCCAAAGAAGATCAAGAAGATCTTTTACAAGTAGCTAACATCGGATTGATCAAAGCCATTCAAAACTTTGATTTTTCTTATGATGTCTCATTTTCTACTTATGCGGTACCGTTGATTTTAGGAGAAATCAAAAGATACTTTCGTGAAAAGCAAGCGGTTCATGTTTCTCGCTCGACAAAAGAACTATATCAAGCGATTGTAAAAGCCCAAGAAGAATTGGAAAAAAATTTTTTACGCAATGTGACGTTAAGTGATATTAGTGAATATCTCAATGTGTCGATTGAAGATATTGTTTTTGCTTACGAATCGCAATATAAACCATGTTCATTAGATAGCACTTTAAGTGACGAAGAAGATATTACTTTAATTGATACCATCAAAGATCGAACCAGTGATTTTACCGATAATTTAGAGATTAAAATGGCGATTGAAAAATTAGAACCCAAAGAACGGCTATTTATTGAATTACGATTTTATCAAGGATTGAAACAAAGCGAAATTGCTGAGCGTTTATTTGTTTCGCAAGTACAAGTTTCACGAATTGAAAAGAAGATTATCGATAAACTGCGGGAGATATTGATATAAAAAATTTGAAACTTCAATCATAAAAAATCTATTTTTTCACACAATAAATTTTGAGGTGAAATAATGGATTATACTACATATTCAGAAATTGTGAAAAACAATGCACCGAAAAAACATATGGTGCGCAATGGATTTCTCGCTTTCGTCAGCGGGGGACTCATGGGAATTCTTGCCCAGTCATTGATCGATCTTGGAATCAATGTACTGCAATTAGAAAAACCGGAGGCAATGTCATTCTCGGCGATTGTCATTGTTTTTCTAGCGGCAGTTTTGACGATGGTGGGCTGGTATAATAATATGGCTCAAATCGTCGGCGCCGGTCTTTTTATTCCGACAACCGGATTTGCTAATTCAATGACTTCGGCAGCGATTGAAGGTAAATTTGAAGGACCAATCTTCGGTGTTGGAACAAGAATGTTTGCTTTGGCAGGTTCGGTTATAACTTATGGAATTTTTTCCGCGGTGATTCTTTGCGTGATTCGCTACTTGTTGACTTTCGTAGGAGTTCCGCTATGAGCTTAACCTTAAAATTTAAGGATGTTTACATCCAGTCTTCCGCCGCTGTAGCGGGTCCTGAAGAAGCTAACGGACCTTTAAAACCATATTTTGATTACTGCTTTGATAGCATCTACGCCAATCAAAAAAGCTACGAAGAAGGCGAAAAAGAAATGTCCAAAACCGCGATATTGACGGCTTTGAAAAAATCGGGATTAAGTTCTAAGGATATCGATGTGGCTTTTGGCGGCGATTTAACCGACCAATTGGCAGTGTCAAATTTTTTGGCCAAAGAAATGCCTTATTCATTTATCGGAGTGTACGGGGCATGTTCAACGGCTATGTTATCTTTGGCACTTGCCGCAACTTTCGTCTCTTCTAAATGTGCAAAAAATGCGCTTTGTTTTTCTTCGTCTAATTATGGTTCGGCCGAACGTCAATTTCGTTATCCTACCGAGTATGGAATCGAAAAAAAAGATGCGACGACAATCACCGTTTCCGGTGCCGGTGCCGCGCTTGTTGGAACTCGTGCCACAAAGATTAAAGTCATTGCTTGCACTTTTGGTCAAGTGCACGATGTGCAGTGGACTGACGTCAATGATATGGGATCCCCGATGGCATACGCCGCTTTCGATACGATCGCATCTCATTTAAAACATAGCAAAAAAACGTTTAAAGATTATGATTTGATTATGACCGGCGATCTTTCAGAAGTTGGTAGTAAGATTTTGAAAGAGATGTTTGAAAAAGAAGGGAAAGTTTTCTACAATCACATCGATTCTGGAAGTTTGGTTTATGAACAAGGTGAAAAAGATAAATTTTCAGGAGGCAGTGGATGTGGCTGTATTGCAATCACTACTTACGGATATATTTTGAATAAAATGTCCCGCAATGAGATCAAAAGAATTCTTTTGGTGGGAACAGGTGCTTTACATTCAAAAACATCTGTCGGTCAAAAAAACGTGATTCCGGTTGTCGCACATGCGGTGGAATTAGAAAGAGTGGGGGATTAAAAATGATTTATCTTTACGCATTTTTAGTTTCCGGTGCTTTTGCCTTAATTGCGCAAATCATATACGATCGCAGTAAACTTACCCCCGGACATATCACTTCGATGTTTGTGGTTTTTGGAGCGATTCTTTCAGCATGCGGTGTTTACCAATATCTTTTAGATTTTGCCGGTGGTGGAGCAAGCGTTCCGATTACTAATTTTGGAAATCTTTTAGTTGAAGGTGGTTTGGAAGGCTTAAAAGAAGGAGGTCTACTTGGAATGTTACTAGGATTACTTACCAAATGTAGTGCAACCTTGGGATTTACCATTTTCATCGCGACTTTCGCTTCCATTGTCGCTAAACCACGTCAATAAACATAGTATGAAAAAGATATTTTTTGAAACGACCGACAAAAGACTTCAAGAAGAGATAGATATTAAAAACAATTTTGATATCGTGCGACGCGAGATCAATGAAGGAAGAAAAAGAGCGATTTTATATTTTGTATCGAGTCTTGTGAGTGAAGCCTACATCAACACGATGATGGAAAGTTTTAAATGGGCAAGTGGAACAAAAGATAGTTTTTATACGATGTTCAACGGATCAGTCAGTACCGAAACAGATTTAAAACTAATAAAAAATGCTCTTTATAACGGTGTTAGCGTCATTCTATATTTTAATCAAGATTATGCTTTTTTGGTTGATACACGCTTTTATCCGACTCGAGCGGTCAGTGAACCGGAATCGGAAAAAGCGGTACGTGGTTCAAGAGATGGATTCAACGAATCGATTATTACTAACATCGGATTAATCAGACGGAGAATCAAAGCGACGACTTTTAAAGTAGAGAAATATGAAATCGGAAGAACAACTAAAACTTTAGTGGCGTTATGTTACGTGGAAGATGCTATCGATAAAGAAGTGTTGCAAAAATTAAAAGATAAACTCAATCACGTCGATGTCAATTCATTGGTGATGACCGATCGAGCTCTTGAAGAAAATATGTTTAAACAAATCAAGTCTCCTTATCCGCTTGTCCGTTACACGGAACGCCCCGATGTTGCGGCGATTCAAATCATCAACGGCAAAGCTTTGATCTTAGTCGATACTTCTAGTACCGCGATTATTACACCGATCACTTTGGTTGATCATTCAAAGCATGTCGAAGAATATCGTCAAACTCCCTTAGTCGGATCGTTTACGCGTTTTTTACGAAGTGTCGCCATAATCGTATCTTTGTTTTTGATTCCTTTATGGCTATGTCTAGTAACGAATAACGAGTTTTCAAATGGTGTAAATTTTGCGGTTTCAAATGAATCGGAAACACCCATTTTACTTCAGGTC
This sequence comes from uncultured Bacilli bacterium, assembly GCA_947591215.1. Classification (GTDB taxonomy): domain Bacteria; phylum Bacillota_I; class Bacilli_A; order RFN20; family CAG-449; genus CANQAG01. Next base: position 5,506 of record CANQCZ010000054.1, read on the forward strand.
TTAGCGGCGACTTTATTGATTGAAAT
>CANQCZ010000055.1 GCA_947591215.1 uncultured Bacilli bacterium
TAGCTAAGAATCTTCGATGATTTTTATAATATTTGTAATAATCATCGTATGCAAAGGGGTTTGGAGCAATGACATCGGGTTGACTAGGCTCTGAGGGTTTAGCGTATCGGATTTCATTGTTTTTTAAATCTTTAATTTGTAATTGCGAAAGTGATTGAGCCGATACACTTCCAAGTGTAAAGGCAACAAGTCCAATCAAAAACAATTTTTTCATTTTAAGTACTTCTCCTTAGGTTATATTGACGTTCCTAAAATGAAATGATTATCGGTAAAATTTCTTAAATAAGCATCGCTTGGATCAATAACAATTGGTAATGATAAATTGCAATAAAATATTGTGTTATTATTGTTATAATAAGTTAACGTGATATCAATTTGATTAAAAATTAGTTCATCGTCAAATTCAGTGACGTTTTCATAATTGTAATTGAAAAGATTATTATCAAAATGCATTATCAAAGAATCTAAAGGTTCTTTACTATAAGCAATATAAATACCTAAAGGTTTAAATTGCTCATTGTATTTTGAAAAATTCAAAGAGAATCCTTGATTGTTTAATGGTTTTGCATCGATGGCCAAATTATTTATAACATAATCCTGTTCCAATATTAATTTACTTGAAGTATAAATAAACTTTTGAATTGAATTATCAAACTTTACCATTATATAACCTAAAGAAAGGTCACTAGTTGAAAAAGTGTCTAACATCAAAAAAGATATTTTCATTGTGTATAAATTACCATACATTCTAAAGCCTTTATAATTATAACGTAACTTATTAGTGTAGGATACTTGCGTATTAGTCACGTCCAAATAATTTTTTCGCTTATTATTTAGTTGAATTTTTGTTACTTCAATATCATTGACTTCATGACTATCAAAAAAAGTCAAAGTGAAATAATACTCATTTTCATTTTTATCTTTAAATATCTCTCTTTTCTCAAATTCTTCAGCGTAATATATCGGAGTTTCAGGATATTTGGGTGGAAAGAATAGATACATGATTAAAGATGTTATTGAGTAGATAGGTAAAATAAACATTATGGTATAACCAAGACGTTTTCCTATTTTCAATTTTTTGAAAAATGCTCGATAATCAATTGGTGGAGCCGCCAATAAGTCCGCTTCATCGACTCCAAATATTTCGGCTAGTTTTACATACAAAGAAAAGTCTGGAAAACTTTTACCCACCTCCCATTTGCTAACTGATTGTCGGGATACACCTAAAAAGCTTCCGAGTTTTGCTTGTGACCAACCACGTTCAATACGAAGTTTACGGAGGTTGTTAGGGAAATTTGCCCGATCGCCATCTTTTCTTCTTTTAAACATAATGATGACCTCCTATTTGTTATCGGGGACGATAATATCCTATAAATTATAGCATATTTCTTCTAATAATGCTAAAAACCGCCATTTTTTGATTTTGCAACTTGGGTTAAATAAGAGTTGACGATTTTGAAAAGCAATTTTGAGCGTTATGGTTTAAATTCAAAAAGAATATATCATCTTAAAAAATTATATATTTAACTGATGTTATTAAGAGGTAATGAGATGGAAACAAATAAAAAAACTTTTCATAATATGAGCATTACGGAAACTTTGAAAACATTAGGTAGCGACGAAAAAGGGATTACAAATGAAGAAGCTACGAGAAGATTGAAAAAATATGGCGAAAACACCATTACTAAAGGCAAAAAAGCAAATTTTTTTAAAACATTGATAAAACAAATAAAAGATTTGATGGTTTTCATTCTTTTTAGTGCGGCAGTATTATCATTTTTTTTAGGTGATTATATCGAAGGGTATGTTATTTTGGCGATTATTATTATTGATATTATCGTTGGAGTAACTCAAGAATTAAAAGCTGATTCGGCTTTGGAAGCTTTACAAAAAATCTCCTCTCCGAATGCCAAAGTGATAAGAGATAATCATGAATATATAATTCCTTCACAAGAAGTTACAATCGGCGATATCGTACATCTAGAAGACGGTTATTTAGTGCCGGCTGATTGTCGCCTTATCAAAAGCTTTTCGCTTAGAATTCAAGAATCTTCCTTAACAGGAGAGGTTTTACCGGTTGATAAAAATGCTTTTGAAGTCTTAGACGACAACGTCGCTTTAGCAGATCGGATCAATATGGCTTATGCATCGAGTTTAGTAAGTTATGGCCATGGTTATGGAGTAGTGACGGCGATTGGAATGGAAACTGAAGTAGGTAAAATCGCTACCTTATTAAAACACGATAAAAAAATAGATACACCTTTAAATCACAAACTGAATAAAGTAGGAAAAGTGTTAAGCCTTATTGGAATTATCGTCTGTTTTTTGATTTTAGGAATCGGATTAATGTATGGTAAATCATGGAAACCATTATTGCTGACATCGATAGCTTTAGCAATTTCAATTATTCCAGAAGGATTGCCGGCAACGGCGACGATTGTTTTAGCTTTGGGAGTTGAACGGATGGCTAAAAAAAATGCTTTAATGCGAAACCTTGCATCGGTTGAAACTTTAGGCGGTGTGACAGTTATTTGCTCTGATAAAACCGGTACTTTAACTACTAATGAAATGCAAGTTAAACAAGTGATAAGCATCAATGAAATCATAAATCATCAAACCACGTTTGAAGAATCTATTTATCAAGAAATGTTTAAAGGAGTTTCTTTATGCTCAAATGTTACGTATTTTGATCATCAATATTCAGGCGATCCGATTGAAAAAGCGTTGGTACAAGGCGCGGAACAATACTTAGATTTTGTTTCCTTAAATAATGAATATTGGCGACTGCATGAAATTCCTTTTTCAAGTGAAAGAAAAATCATGACGGTCGTTTGTCGTAATTCAAAAGAGCTTGTTTGTTATAGCAAAGGAGCGTTAGAAATATTACTTTGTAAAGCGACAAGTTATTTTGATGGTCAAAAAGAAATGCCGTTACATGATTTTGAAAAAACACAAATTATTGAAAAAGTGAAAAAAATTGCCGGGGAATCGCTAAGGGTGATGGTGGTGGCTAAAAAAAATCTATATCGAGAAGATTACTCGCATCTAGAAGAGAATTTTATGCTACTTGGAGTTTTTGGTATTGTGGATCCGCCTCGACTAGAAGTCAAAGATTCTATTAAAATATGTAAAGAAGCCGGAATTAAACCGGTGATTGTCACCGGGGATTATTTAATGACCGCGGTCGCGATTGGAAAAGAAGTAGGAATTGTCCAAGATCGCGATCGTTTTATCGATGGTGAAACCTTACAAAAAATGAGCGACGGTGAATTAGAAACACAAATTCAAAATTATGCGGTTTTTTCAAGAGTCACTCCTCAAGATAAATATCGAATTGTTAGTGCCTTTCAAAAAAAGGGGGCGATTGTTGCGATGACCGGTGATGGGGTTAACGATGCTCCTGCTTTAAAAAAAGCCGACATCGGTTGTGCGATGGGAAAAAGCGGCACTGATGTTGCTAAAGACGCGGCGGAATTAGTGTTGCTTGATGATAATTTTAAGACGATTGTCGATGCGATATATGAAGGGCGAAAAGTATATAAAAATATTCAAAAAGTAATTCAATTTTTACTTGCCGGAAACATCGCTGAAATTATGACGCTTTTTATCGCGACACTTTGCAATTTTAAATTTGCTCCTTTATCGGCTTTGCAAATCTTGTGGGTTAATCTAGCAACCGATACTTTGCCGGCATTAAGTTTAGGAGTCGATCCAGCAAGTGAGCGGATCATGAAAGAAAAACCGGTCAACGCCAACACCTTGTTTGATCGAGCGGTGGTTTTAAGAGTCATTGCTCATGGATTAATTATTTGTATGGTGACGCTTTTAGCGTATTTTATCGGCTATACTAAAAATGTAAATTTAGGAATGTTACCGAATGAAGCTAATCGTTTAGGACAAACCATGGCCTTTATTGTGTTATCTTTTTCACAACTTTTGCATGCCTTTAATCAACGGTCAAACTATGAATCAATCTTTAGCTCTAAAACAAAAAATATTCCATTATTTTTTGCTACAGTGGCTTCATCTTGTTTTATTTTATTGATTGTTTTAGTGCCAGCACTTCAAAATTTATTTGGCTTTCATGCTCTTTCACTACGTGAGTGGATTATAGTCGCCACTTTGTCTTTAACTCCTTTGGCGATAGTCGAAATCAGCAAAATATTTTTAAGAATGCGGTTAAAAAGAGTCGTGGCCAAAAAAAATCGGTCGCTTTAAAACGGAAAAAGATAGGGATTTTTGGATTCTTCTTTGATAGATTTAGGTTTAATTTTTTTAGGTGGCACCAAGGTTACGTCAAAAAGAGAGGCTAAATTGTCAATGGCTTTAAGTTGCCGTTTTTCAAAAATAGAAATATAACGAATATTATATAGATTATAACCTTTAACTCTAAAAACGATAAAAGCTCCCGCGGAACCTTTAGCGGTGAACACTTTGGCAAGGTCGTCAAATTTTAAAGGAGTATAATTTCCGTGCCTCAAATATACCAAACGGCGACGATAATCAACTAAAATATAATCATTAATGGCAATGATGAAAAGAATTATCGAAGAAATAAGCAAGCTAATCGCTAAGACACAAACGGAGGCATTATATTTATCAAGAGTCACGAACGAATATATAACTAAAGCTACGCATGGAAAAATATAAATAATGGACGCTACTAATAAAATCGGATCCACCATGTAGTATCTTTTGCGTTTTTCTTTAATCTTAGGCTTCTTTTCTTTCACTTTACTTGCTCACCTTTTTTCACTCGTACTATAATTCAAAAAGGGTGTATTGTCAAATTGTTGCTATCAAAATAACATCTTTGCAAATTAATTCTTTGTTAATTTAAACAATTAGTGTAAAATAGATAAGTACCTATTTAATTAGGAGGTTTGAAGATGGATATCGTTTTATTAATCGTCTCTGTATTTTTAATTATATTAGCCCTTTTACAAGGTGGTAAATCAGATGGTGCATCGGGCGCAATTACCGGTGGTAGCAAAATGAATATTTTTGCTAAAACTAAGGAACGTGGTTCGGAACTTTGGGTGTCACGTATGACACTTATCGTCGGAATCATCTTCTTCTTAATGGTTTTGATTACCAAGTATTTCTAAAGGGCAGCAGCCCTTTTTATTTTGCTTAGGGTATAATAAATTTAGTGAGGTCGTTATGGAAAAGGAAATTGTTAAGTTATTAAAGCAACATTCACGGTCTTTTAAAAATTTAAAAGATCTTTTTAATGTTACTTCGAATCAACTTAACGATCTTCTTTTGAAAATGCAAAAAGAAGGTTTAATTGTTTCAAAAAAACAAGAATACTTTGTACCTGAAGATTTAGGACTTAAAAGAGCAAAAATCACTAAAATCAAAGATCGCCTTTCGTTAGCGATTATCGAAGGTGAAGAAGAGGAAGTCTTTATTGATAATCGTAATTTGAATTTAGCATTAAAAGATGACGAAGTTTTTTTAGAAGAAGATTATCAAAGTAATAAAGAAGGATATAAAGTTTTCTCGATTATCAA
>CANQCZ010000056.1 GCA_947591215.1 uncultured Bacilli bacterium
CGGCAGATTTTTAAAAAGACACTTATAGCGTTTTTAGCGATGCTGTTTTTGGCGGCCGCGGCAGTTGCGCTATTACAATTTTTGCCCGCAAATGCGGACGAGTCGTTAGTGCTGCCCGGCAACACGGCGGAATATACGATAGCTGATATTGGTAGTAAGTCGTTCAATGCCAATGAGGCAAAATATGATAAAATTACGAATACGTGGGATTCGAATTATGCGAATACATTCGAACTTTTATTAAATGTTACCAAAGTCCCCGAAGCGGGTAGCGGGTCAATTGCTTTTGAGTGGCAAGTTGCTAAAACAGGGAAGAATTTAATTGTAAAAAAATATCCGGGAGGAGATAAAGAGAAAGAAGGAACGCTTTATGAAGCAACTGCTAAAACAGCGAAAGTTTATGAAACATATACAATTAACGATGTAGTTGTTGGCGATCAAATCAGCATCCTCTATACAGGTGGATATAGTTATAAGTTAATGCTTCATGGCTTGCAAATGCCTGCGGATGATCAATTTGAATTTACGGCCAAAATTGCGGAAGGATTGGGGCATGGCAAAATAACAGGAGATCGTGACGGAGAAACCTCGGATGAGCAAGGCGAGCTCAAATTTTCCAGAGGATATGGAGATAGCTTTACCTTGACCGCAGAACCGGAAGAAGGATATGTCGCTTTTTGGCAGAGAGAAACCGATCACCTCGCGTACTATTCGGCGAACAATGAAATTACGGTTAGCAATATCCAAATCAACAGCAAGGGTGCGAAGTATTACGTCCGTTTTCTCAAATTAGATGACGAGAATCCTTTAGCCGCTACTTGGCAGGCGCCTATAGAAAGCGGTCTCGGCTGGGCGAATGAAGACGGAAAATATCAAGCGAAGAACGTTGACGGGATAGATTATAAGTCTCCCAGCTCAACACTTACGGTCGTTGCAAATGGCGACGCTTATTTAAAGTTCACATACGCTTTTTCTTCGGAAAACACCACATATGCCAGCGGTAATCCCGATCTTACATTGACCAGAAACGGCCAAAAAGATCCTTTGGTAGATACTTATTTGCCTACGACGTATATTCTTGGGTCTGATATTAAGGAAGCGACGGGGTATATTCATCTTTCGAATGATGGCTTAAATGTTGTAGATATACAACTTAGCGGCCCTGGTGCAATCGGTCATTCCGCTCCTGTCGGGACTACCGTCTATTTCACAGATTTTGAGGTTGTCACTGAGGACGAACTTCCCGAAACCGAAGTTCATTTTCACTATAATCCGCATTATGCCGATTTGACAATCAACGAACAGCCTGTTGAAGAGGCGGGTAGTGAAATTGTCGATCATGTTTTTACTGCAAAATTCGGACAACCGTTTAATTACAAAATCAAGGCAAATTCCGGCGTTATCTCTTCTATAGATAATGAAACAACCGTAAAAACACAGTTTGTTGCCTTAAACACAAATACCGATTATAAATATTGGAGCGAAGAGGAAGAAAATGTCGGTTTCTTTACCGACGGGCTTGTTTCTACCAATGGTACTAAACTTACATTAAATGAAGACGAAGAGGCAGGAAATAATGATTTACATTTGCGCTTCGATTATCAGGAATATGCGCCGAAGGCTAAGGTGACCGCGAACATGACGGCTGACGGGCAAGTTTCGGAAATCGAGATTAAGGATAATTCAACGGTTGAATTTCCCTATAACAAGGAAAATTCAATCATCATTCGAATCCATAATTTCGATAAAATATTGGCAGATGAAATCACTGTAAAAATCGACGGGACAATTCTTTCCCCCGATAAAATAACAAAGTACAATGATTATTTTGGATTTGTTGTCGATGATGTAAGGCAAAAAAATATCGAAATCGGCTATCAAAAGGATGGCTATATTTGTGCAGATAGTTCAGGAAGAGACCCATATACAGATGCAGTCTCTTTCAAACTGCGCGAGGTTTATTACGGCGATATAAGCGATATAGTAACCGCAGGCGAAGTTACAATCGAAAACGACCAGAAAACCCCTTGGATATTTTCCTCTGTCTATTCGGAAGGTGAAAACTATGCATTTATGGCCGGTAATTCAATAAACGTAAACGGTGAATCTTCCGAATTTCTTACTGGCGGCGGAAGCAGTGTAATCGGATTTAAGTTAAATGCAGAAGAAGCAGGCGTTCTTTCGTTTGAATTCCAAATGCAAGGCATATATGAAGATTTCATGGGTATGCACAATTTTGTATATCAAACGTTAGCTTATTATCGTTTTACACATGACTTTTCTTCGAAAGAAAGAGAACAAACTTTTATTACAAATACTTTAGCAGAACAAACTCATGCAGGGAAAACTCCGGAAGAGTATATAATTAGTTGGGAATACCCGGCGTCGCTTTTAGCTCGTGCAATAGATACAAGCGGTAGAATCGGATACGGTGATTATACAAAATCCGTAGGAAATACCGGTTGGTATCGTGTTTCTATACAAGTGCCGAAAGAAAATATAAACGATACTCTGTATTTATTTTTCTTCAGCGGTAAAATGATGGCACCAGACACGCAAACGCTGTTAATACGCAATGTAAACTTCATTTCGGGTACGGCAACCGCAAGTATTGAAATAGAGCAAGGCGGTTTTGGTAGCGTTACCGCGTTATTGAACGGTGCAGATTCAAAAAATGTTACGCCTGATAGTTCTGTAAACTATGAAATTGCAATCGGCGATAAACTTACATTAACTGCTGAACACGGCGACTATGTTTTCTATGGTTGGACGGTAAACGGAAAATGGCTTTCCGAAGAACCGTCGATTGAATATACCGTAGATAGCGCAACTACGCAAATTGTAGCGCATATTATGCCGAAAGATTATTATAAAGCGCGGCACGACGGAACATTCTATCAAGATTTGTTTGGCGAAAACGGCGCGTTTACAAAAGTAACCGAAGGTAATATTATAATCACTTCTGATTCAATCGAAATTTCACAAAATTTGGAAATTAAAAAAGGAGTATCATTGATATTACCGTATTCTTCTGCGGGAGAATACTTTAAAATGGGCGATAGGCAAAGTGCAACCACGCAAATTTCTTGGGCTGACGAAGAACTTGAAGGTAAATATAAATTCTTTACGTTGACAATCGGCGCTTCTGCAACCGTTACGGTAAACGGTGGACTGTATATAGGCGGAGTACTCAACTATCCTGCACAAAGTTATCAAGGACACACTTCGGGAGCATATTCCGAACTTATAAATAAGGGCAAAATAGTTGTAGAAAACGGCGGAGTTATGGATGTTTACGGTCGCGTATGGGGCGGTAAAGATTCAACCGCAATGGGTACTATTGAAGTTAAAAACGGAGGTAAACTTTATCAACCGTTCCTTATTTTGGATTTTGCCGGCGGTACAAATACTTTAGATACGTTTAGCGCAAACGCAACGCCTTTCAAGCGTTATGCAATGATAAATATCGAAAACAGCATTACCATTAACTATGGTGGCCAGCTTATAGGTCATGCAACGCTTTATGCGCTCGATATGTTTGTATCTCTCGACCAGCCCTTTATTGGCGATGAAAATGGCGACGGGCGCGGGCACGATACCATGATTATGCTCAAGCCCGAGTCGAGCGTAACGATAGAGTACGACCCCACTAATATTGTGGAGAACAACCTCGGCAACTGCACCGAACTTATCGGAAGAACGAAATTGACGTTTACGGGCGGCGCAAAATTCAGCTATATGCTGTTTACGGCAATGGGCTTTGAAGTTCCTACTACCGGCGTTTATTTCTCCATTCCATACAACTTTGACATTGAACTCAACGGCGCAGAAGCGCAATATGAAACGGTTACCGACTTTATGATTATGCCGGGCGCAACTGTAACGGTAGGCGAGGGTGCAACTCTTACTTTAAAAGCAAACGCGTGGGTCTATGATGGCTTACAGGCGGGAAACCAAGCGGGCAAGAGCTATCCCACCGCCGAAAAACTTGCCGAAAAAGGTATTTCCAAGAGTGGTAATCTTATCGTAAACGGCAAACTGGTTATGGGGAAGAAAAATCAGTTTACAAATTCTGGCACTCAAACGGGTGATTTGCAACCGATTACTTTCCTTGGAATTATTCAAACGAAAGGAAATGGACAAATTGAAATTGGTGAAGGGGTAACCTTAAGCAGCAAAATTGTTGACGGATTAGAAGGTCAAAACTACTTTGAATATAAAACCACGGCAAGAATTTACGATTCCAAAACCCAAAAAATTGTAGAACTTACCGCAGGTCACGAATATACAGCCAAGGGCGCGGAAGAATTTACTTTGGTATCTTTAACTTACGGCAAGGAAGTTGGAAAGCAAGACCAAAATCTTACTCTAAACCAAACCATGCACGGCAGCTGGATGATTGTACACGCTCAACACCAATATGATTGGACTTTGAAAGAGGACGAACAAAATTTTGGCTCTGAAAAAACCAAGGATATAACGCGCGAATGTACGGAACTCGGCTGTACCCAAAAGGAAACTCGTACGCTTATTAAAGTAGAAACGGGTTTAAAGATAGGTGATTTGGTTTACGACGGCGAGAACGTTACCGCCGAAGAGCTGGTAGCTTTATTTAAAAAATATTACGGCGAAAAAGTTAACGGATTTAATTTTTCTGCCGAATTTACCGCCCAAAAGAACCACGGCGACTGGGACGTGACAATTACAATCGGCACGGATGACGTATATTTCTACACAACCGGCAACACGGCCGACTTGAAAGAATTTACGTTTAAATACACGATAACCCCCGCTGAGATTGACGGCTTGGAGCTGAATGCCGATAGGGCTTACAACGGAACAAAGCTGAGCAATGATGAGGTTATTAAGGCGGTTAAGTCGGGCAGCCTGACGCTTTCGACCAACGATTACGACGTTGAAATTATAAATAATTCGGCCGACGCGGGAGAGTACACCGTGAAAGTCACCGGCAAAAACAACTTTGAGGGCGAGCAACAGGCAACATACACCATTAAGGCCGTTGATATAACCATAAAAGTAAACAGCGGTACGGCGACCTACGCAGGAAAGAAAACTGCGCCTGAAATTAACGCAACTCACGCCCAAACTGGTGAATTTGTGGGCGGCGACGGCTTTAAGAGCGTAACGGTGGTAGTTAAGGAAGTTCCGGGCGAGTGGAGCGCGAAAACCTACGAACTTACAGTTAAATACGAACTTAACGAAACTACGAATAAAGACAACTACAAAATTACTGTGGACGACGCGGGCGCGATTCTTACTGTAAACAAGGCGCAAGTAACTTTGACGGTTAAGGGCAAGAACGCGAGCTACAACTCCAAGGGCGGTTACGACGTAGCTTGGGAGCTTGATGGCGTTGACGGCTTCTTAGGCGAATATGAAGCAGCGGAAGCGCTTAAAATGCTTACCATAACCTGCGACGTAAATACTAACAACACTGTGGGCAATCACGATATAAATGCCGTGCTTAACGCAGA
>CANQCZ010000057.1 GCA_947591215.1 uncultured Bacilli bacterium
GTTTCAGCGGAATTTTCTAATATGGAATATGTGATTGCAGGACTTCTATTTGTGGGTCTATCCTTCCTATTTATCGGGCTTTACGTTTTAAATAAACGAACTCCTAAACCCGAAGGTTGTGAACAAGCAGATTTAGAAGAATGCTCTGGATGTGCGATGAAAATTTGCCCACGCCATCCTAAAGATCAAAAGGAGGAAGAATAAATGATTATTTTATATACGATTTTAATCTTAGTTTTAATCGGCGCTGTCATGGGACTTCTTTTAGCGGTAGCTAATAAATTCTTATTGGTAGAAGAAGATAAGCGCAAAGAAGAAGTTTTAAAAATGATGCCCGGTGCCAATTGCGGTAGTTGTGGTTATCCTGGGTGCTCTGGTTTAGTCGATGCGATTATTGAAGGAAAGGTGACTAAAGTCACAACTTGTTCGGTTATCAAAAAAGAAAATGCCGGAAAAATCAAAGAATATCTCGATGCTACTCCGGGAGCAGATGGCACTTTCCTCAAAGTCGATATCTAAAATAATAAAGTAAGTCATCTAAAAGATGACTTCTTTTTTTTATTTAGGTATAGAAGATTTTTAGTTGCTCATACTCTTTATTAAGGTGATCAAAATGAAAGCAACTAAGAAGAAAGAACAGTTTAAAATCGCTAATGTCTTATTTGAAATGGGACTGGATTTTGATGTCATCGAAATGATCTCCGGAGTAACTGCTCAAGAACTTCTTTTAAATAAAATTAATATGATTGACTTTGATGAGGAAACAAGTGATAATAAAATCGCTCAAAAGGAAAGCGATCAAAATTTAACCGAAAATGAGCAAAAAAAATAGCTTAAAATTTAATTTTAAAAAGGAAGTAGATGCAGTATGGAACAAGAAAAAATTCTTTTCACTTCTGAATCGGTTTCAGAAGGGCACCCAGATAAATTATGTGATCAAATTTCGGATGCGATTTTAGACGCATGCTTAAAAGAAGATCCGGATTCAAGAGTTGCATGTGAATGTTATGTTACTACTAATTTACTTGTAATCGGCGGAGAAATAACTACTAAAGCACAACTTGATTATGAAAATATCGCCCGTAAGGTGATGTTAAGAATCGGTTACGATAGCGATGAAAGCGGAATTGATGGAAGAAGATGTGAAATCATCAATCGTATCAAGGCGCAATCGCCGGATATCGCTTTGGGTGTCAATCAAAAAGAAATGGGTGCTGGAGATCAAGGCATTATGTTCGGTTATGCAAACAATGAAAGCGAGAATTATATGCCGCTTCCGATAGTAATTGCCCATAAATTAGTTCGCTACGCATCTTTTTTACGTCACAAAGGCGATTTTAAAGGGGCACTTCCCGATATGAAATCCCAAGTGACAATCGACTATAGTGAACATACTCCGCGTGTCGATACGATTTTAATGAGTTGTCAACATCGAGAGGATGTTGATTTTAAAGCCTTTAAAACCTTTATTTATGAAAATATCATGATCCCGGTGATAAAATCTTTTGGATTAAATACTGATTTTCGTTATTTAATCAATCCGACCGGACGTTTCGTGATTGGTGGACCGGCTGGTGATACTGGGCTTACAGGTCGTAAAATCATCGTCGATACTTATGGTGGTTCTTCTAGAGCCGGTGGCGGCTGCTTCTCCGGAAAAGATCCAAGCAAAGTCGATCGTTCCGCAACATATGCTGCGCGTTATGTCGCCAAAAACCTCTGCGCTGCGGGTGTTAGCGATAAAATAGAAGTGCAATTATCTTATGCCATCGGTGTAGCTGAACCGATTTCAATCGCCGTCGATACTTTTGGAACGGAAAAAATTCCGGTAACTAAAATATTACATATCATTCGTGAAGTGTTTGACTTAAAACCACGAAATATCATTGAGAAATTTAATCTCACAAATCCGAGTTTTAAATATGAAGAGTTAGCTAGTTACGGACATTTCGGGCGTCCGGATTTAGACTTGCCATGGGAAAAACTCGACAAAGTTGCCGAAATCACAAAATTGATGGTAGCATAAAATGGATATTAAACGACAAGAGCAAACGCCATTGCTTACCGCGATTAAAAATTATGTCGCGTCTAATCCGATTCCTTTTGATGTTCCGGGTCATAAAATGGGACGCCTTCACAATGAATTCACCGATTTTGTGGGCGAGATGGTTTTTAAAGCAGATGTCAATGCTCCTTTAGGAATCGATAATTTATATAAAGCGACTGGAGTTATAAAGCAAAGCTCAGATTTATTCGCCGACGCTTACGATGCCGATGAGGCGATTTTCTTAATTAATGGTACTACTTCTGGAATCATGACTATGATAATGGGAGTAGTCAATGCCAAAGAAAAAATCATCTTACCGCGCAACGTTCATAAATCGGTGATCAATGCTTTGATTGTTTCCGGTGCCTATCCGATATTTGTTCAACCGGATATCGATGAAGAATTGGGAATCGCAAACGGAGTGTCGGTTGATAATTATGTTAAAACAATGGATGAAAATCCGGATGCTAAAGCGATTTTTGTCATCAATCCGACTTATTTTGGAATTGTGAGTGATTTAAGAACGATAGTTAAAGAAGCCCACAAACGCGATATGATTGTGCTGGTTGATGAAGCTCATGGTTCTCATTTGCAGTTTAATGACAATATGCCATATAGTGCGATGGAAAGTGGTGCCGATGTCTGTGCGTTATCGATGCATAAAACTGGAGGAAGTCTTACTCAATCCTCAGTTTTGCTAATAAAAAATGATCGCGTAGATTATAAACGAATATTAAGAGCCTACACGATGTTTGGTTCTACTTCTCCTAGTCATTTACTTTTAGCGTCTCTAGATGCTGCACGTAAAAAAATGGTCTTTGAAGGTAAAGCTTTACTCGACAATTGTTTGGAAATGGCGCGCAAAGCCCGAGAAGAATTAAATAATACTCCGGGCTTAGAATGCCTTGATCGCACATATTGCAATCAAAAGAGCGGATGTTACGATTTTGATGAAACTAAATTAGTGGTTAAAGTCAACGGATTAGGTCTTTCAGGCTTTGAAGTCTATAAAATCCTTCGTTTGGATTACAACATTCAAGTAGAACTTGCAGAAGTGAACTTGATTTTAGCGATCGTTTCAATCGGAACTCTTCAAAGTGATGTCGATGCTCTTGTCGCGGCTTTAAAGGATATTTCAAGACGTTTTTATCGAGAAGACAATCAAAAACAAGTGCCGGTTTTAAAACATGGATTTCCTGCGATTATGATTAGACCGCGTGAAGCATATCATGCTCCTTATAAAACGGTAAAAATTGAAGAGGCTTTAGGCCAAATATCTACTGAATCTTTGATGGTTTATCCACCGGGAATTCCTTTAGTAATTCCTGGGGAATATATTAGTCAAGAAGTAGTCGATTTATATCAATATTATGTAACAAATGGTGGTGTTATCATGTCAGATTCACTTCCAGGTTTTGTGAAAGTAATCGATCAAGAAAATTGGAAAGAGGACGAAGACTATTATTGATAGTTTAATTCTCTTTTTTTGTATAAAAAAAGCGGATTTTCCCGCGCAAATTTATTATAACATACTCCCTTATTTTTTAATAGTCTTAAATTTTATTTTTTTAAGATTTATACTTTATATGTAGAGATATTATCTACATATTAGAAAGGAGACATTTTATGAAATGTCAAATTATTGGTAAGAACATTACGGTAACTGATGCAATCCGCAATGTCATCGAAGAAAAATTGCATCGCATGGATAAATATTTTGTTATTAATGAAGATGTTACTTGTAAAGTGCTGATTAGAACTTATCGAACAGCACAAAAAATAGAAATTACTATTTTCACAAAAATGATGGATTTTAGAGTTGAAGTGATGGAAGATGACCTTTATGCTGCGGTAGATTTAGCCATCGATAAACTTGAAGGACAGATGCGAAAACTAAAGACAAGATTAAGTCGACGTCATAAGGAGAGTTTAGGTCGAGCGATTGCCTTTGAAAACTTCGAGCAAGAAGAAACACCTTCTAGCGAAGACGAAATAGTTAGAGTCAAGGAAGTAACACTTAAACCAATCGATATGGAAGAAGCGATTACCAAAATGGAAGCCTTGGGACATACATTCTATCTTTATCTTGATGAAGAAGACGAGGTAATTTCGGTTCTCTATCGTCGACGTGATGGAGGTTATGGAGTCATTCAGGCTCGAGAATAAAATTTAAAAGAGGATAAATAATTATCCTCTTTTTTATTTAAATCAAATAAAAAATTTTATAATATTTTTATATGAAAAAAATTTTAAGCTTATCGTTAGTATTTTTATTGGTTGCATGTCAAGGACAAAGTGAAAATTTTGCGTCATTTTTTACTGTCAACGATGTAAACAACATAAAACGAAATTTATTTTTAGTTGACGAAAATGGTGATAAGTTAGTCGTGCCATTTTACACACCTTTTTTAACGCAAATTCAGAACAATTATTTTAAAAATTTAAATCAAACAGACAAAGAAAAATTTACGGAAGATTTTATTTTTGATATCCAATATTGCAATGCACTTTTCGATAGTGGATATCGTTATATGTATCAAGGCAAAATACTTAATAATATTTATATCATTAATCAGTCATATGGCAGCAATGCAAGACTAGAAATATCAAAAGATCTTTATGATATTTTGACTTTGGGAGTTAATTTGACTATCGCTTCTGAAAACCGCTTTAATTTAACAATCGGAACTTTGAGCGACTTGTGGCAAAATGAAAGAAATTCCGCTAATCCGCAAGATCCGCGTGATGAGGAAATATCTAAAGCATTAACTTGTACTGCAAATGATAAAAATATTAAAGAAGTAGTAGTCTTAGAGGAAGAAAATAGTAAGTATTTTGTGACTTTCAAATCTTTAAAAGGTTGTAACGATCGGGTTCGTCTATCTTTAGGTGCCATCGGTAAAGGGTACGCTATTGAATATGCTACTGATAATGCGTATAAAAATTATGCTCTTCCTCTTTTGATAAATGGAGGGATGTCTTCAATAAAAACCACTGAAAAGTATCCATATGGCAATTCAAAATGGGCGATTCAGTTTATCAATCCTTTAGCGCTTATCGATTTTAATGGGAATCATAATATGTATGAAGTGGACTTAGATTTAGAAGGGGCTTTAAACTTATCGACTTCCGGGGATTATAATCAATTTTTTATCAATTCAGAAGGGAAAATTCGTCATCATATTATCGATCCTCGAAGTGGAATGCCGATTG
>CANQCZ010000058.1 GCA_947591215.1 uncultured Bacilli bacterium
GTATTTACCTTCTCTTCAAAAGTCACTTCATTTAACAATTCCTTGCCTTGAAGCGGCATGGTATTAGAGAAAACTAACGGTGAAGTCGAAGAACCGGTTTCATTAGCACTCGCTTTTTGTTCATTTGGAAGCGTGATTTGCTTGTTGGAATTATTATTAGCTAATGCCAAACGCTCTTTTCGCTTATTGATAAAGTTTTTCCACCACTTGTAAATCCTAATGAAAAGACCTTTGAACAAAAGGATAAACCCGGTGATAAATAGAATATAAACAATTATTTCAGTGCCTAATGGCGAAATGCAGCTATTAAGCAAGCCACAAAGAAAGAAACCGATAAGACCGCCACCGGAAGAAGCGATGGCATCCATCGAATCGATGTGGAATGATGAAGACGATAAATAGCCCATCCGTTGATTAAACAAAGTGAAGGCATTGGTGACATTTAATCCTTCGATTCCCTTGCTAGCGGCGATGGTCGAAGAAAATACAAGCAAAATCGCCCCTAAAAGATAAAGATTGACCTTCAAACGATAAAAATTCTTTTTGACGATCAAATGTAACCCAAAAAAGATGATTAACAAAAAGAATAAAGAATAAAAAACTCCAAATAGATAGACCGTAATGTATGTTAAAAATTCCCCAACCCAACCGCGATTTAAAAGTCCGATGATTGCAATCATCGTAAGAATGAGACCATAAAGAATCGCTTCGGAGTCCGAAGAGAGTATTTTTAAGTCAGAATTAGTTTTGGGAGTCTTTTTTTCTTTAGCCATAATATCACCTTTTTCATCCTATCACAAACAGCATAAAACCGCTATATTAAAAGTAAACAAAAATAGGCTAATCTTCGGGATTAACCTATTTTGCATCAAGTTCTAATTTTGATTCATCGAGTTCTCGATTGACATTGTTGACTTCCCGTATTTCTTGTACCAGAAGTTCATTGCTTTTGGTAATCGTTTGTATCAATGGTAATCCAACCAATAATGCAACTGCAATGATTACAATTCCGATAACACCGAGTTTTCGTGAAATGTAGTCAAATTTTGTCATGTTAGTTTTTGTGATTTTGTTCATACTTTAATCCTTTCTACAACCCGCAATTTACTTGAACTAGCGCGGTGGTTTTCGTTTATTTCTTCTTCGCTTGGTATAATCGGCTTACGATTTACGAGGCGATAAGCGACCGGTTCTAAACTTGGAGGTAAATATCTTGAAGTATTAGACTCGGTCGTTTTTTCATGAAACATTTTTTTAACGATGCGATCTTCAAGGGAGTGGAAGGTTATAATGGCAATTCTTCCGTTAACTTTCAGCATCGTTAACGCCTCTTTTAACGCAATTTTCAATACATCCAATTCATTGTTTACTTCAATGCGTATCGCTTGAAACACTTGTTTAGCAGGATGTCCCCGTCTCCGTTTAGCCCATTCTGGTAAACTGAACTTAATGACATCTACTAGTTCAAATGTTGTTTCAATCGGTTTTACTTCTCGTTTTTTAACGATCATTGAAGCAATTCTCGATGCGAATGGTTCTTCACCGTATTGTTTAAAAATTCGAGTGAGCGCCTCTTTCGAATATTGATTAACTACTTCATAGGCACTCAAATCATTATTTCGATCCATACGCATATCTAGTCGTGCATCGTATCGATACGAGAAACCTCTTTCTCCATCGTCGAATTGTGCTGATGAAACACCAAGATCAAATAAAATTCCGTCGACTTTCTCTACACCAAGGAGTGATAGTCGCGTTTTCGCATTGACAAAGTTATCCTCAATCAATGTGAAATTGTTAGATACAGCTTTAAGACGATCATAGCTTTCTTCGATCGCTTGATGATCTTGATCAAAGCAATAGAGATGTCCGTTCTTTAGTCGATGCAGGATCGCTTCAGAATGTCCGCCACGACCCAAAGTCATATCTACGTAAATCCCGTTTTCTTTAATCGCTAAATTTTCAATCGTCTCATCGAGAAGCACCGGAATGTGTTTATTCATCCTCACGCAGCCTCTCTTTTGCTCTCATATTACGGGCAGCGATATTCCGAGCATGAATTTCAAAGGAAGAATTATTGATACTTTGGATTGCCAAGTAGCGTTCTTGTTCCCAAACTTCGATATGAGTATGAACGCCGACTATTACAACATTCTTCTTTTTATCCAATCCCATACGAATCAAATGATCTTTAGTAATGAGAATGCGGCCTTGTTTATCGATATCCGGAATGACCGTATCGCCGTAAAAGGTGCGCAAGAAGTTACGATTCTCGTCTTCCATATAATCGAGTTCTTCAAATTTGGCAACGATTTTTTCGTACTCTTTGAGCGGGTAAATCGCTATACATCCATCTAATCCACGAGTGTAACAGATTTCATTACCTAACTCATTGCGCAGTTTAAGTGGTAGAATCAAACGCGATTTGTCATCTATGCTATGAAAATATTTACCACACAAATTCATTTTAAATCTCTATTTGCCCCCACTTGCAAACACATAATAGCACTTTGTCTCCACTTTGGCAATATTAAATTTAATTTTTGCTTGGTAAATCAAAAAAAAGCAAGTCCGTAACCATGAACTTGCTCTATTTATTTAATATATGATTCTTATCGACTTTACCACTCCAAAGCAATATTCTTCGTGATACTTGTACTTAATACTTCAGCCGATATATAATCAGTGCTAGGCTCAAATAAATAACAATATCTAATCTTATCTTTGCCATTATATGCAATAAATGGAATTTTGCCTGGATATGAAAGCCAAAAATTTATATCAGTATCAACATTGTGACTTTCATGAATTATTTTGATGGTGTACTCACCTAAAGTTAATTCATAATACGGCATTATCCATTCATTTCCATCATATTCTTCATCATTTTTAAAGAAATCATGAATAGGAGTTGTGAGGAAAACGTATTTTTCATATAGTTTTTCTTCGGCTTTTTGATAATTCACTTCATCAAAGGTCAATTCCAATGCAAAGCTATTATAACTAAAACTATTTTCCCATTCCATAAGTAAACTCCGAAAAAATGCATCGTATTCCATATAACAATAGTAAAATAAACTCTCATTATAGCCACTTATTTCACTTGGATTGGGAATGCTTTGCATAAATTCGTCACTAAATCGCAATTTTTTATATTCGCCGTTCTCCCAAATCTCATAGTCATAATGAATATATGGTTTAATAATATAATCATGCAATATGATACTTGCAATTAAACCGAGAATAGCAAAATCAAAAATATAATTGATAATTTTTAATTTGCTGATCGATTTTTGTTCTTGATGTCTTCTATGACTCATAGTATCTTTCTTTCATTATCATTTAGCATAACTGATAACTCATCGTAATGATGAAAGCACTATTTAAAGATAACAAAATTTTTTATTTAAGTCAAAAATAGCGCAAACAAGCACTCAAAGTAAAATTTAGATAAACTTATAACAATACAATTGTCCTTCTTGATAAAAATCGCTATTTATAGAATTCTTCAATATCCTATCGCCTTCTTGACTTTTATCTATAACCCCATTTCTTTATCGTATTTAAATAAGTTCTAGCTTCAACTAATCATTCATTTTTAACTTTTGTTAGGCGGTTAGTTTTTTACTTTTAATTAAAGTCAATAAAATTATATGATGATAAGTTTTTTATAAAACAAAAAGCAAGCCACCGATATGAACTTGCTTTGTATAACATTAATTTTCTTCATCGTCTTTTATCAAATCTTTAAGGATTTCTAAACGTGGATCTTCAGCTTCTTGCTTGCGCCGATAATATTCATCTTCACTGATCACTTCATAACCATCACCTTCGATGTTAATATCGTCATCGTCACGATAAATCTTGCACGGAAGCGAACTGATAATCAAAGAGACGACATGCTCATCTAAATCGAGTTCTTCACCTTCAAACTTTAAAATCTCATCGTCGCCTTCCTCTTTCAATGTGTAAGTGATTTCATCTTCATCGTGATTTGAATATGGAACAGGCTTTAAAGAACGGGTACTTTTAAGAACAAGCGAAAAATCAAGGACGATTTTGATGATTACAAAATTGCCCATATGATCGATATCAAATACCGCATGAGCGCTTTGTAGTTCGATGATATCCTTAGAATTTAACGCTAAATCACCTTGATGATAATCTTTTTCAAGGGTCAAGTGACCCTTTTTTAAAATCTCCGTTCTAGTAACAATCATGATATATATCCTTTCATTAAAAAGTATTCTTTGACCATTTCCATCAAATAACGACAATCAGGATGCGCCGCAGCGGCGGTCCTTAAATCAAAAATCAAACGCCACTCTTCAATCGTCGCGGTCATCACCAGTTCGGTTTTTAAAGCAGTCGGTAAGACCGAACGCGCCACTTGGGGCGATTGCGAGGCTTCCAATAAGTCAAAATACGACTTTTCAGCCTCTTGCATCGCTTTTTCAAAAAGCGCATACTTTTTTTCATCGTCTTCGATGGATATTGGACAAACCACCGTAATTTGCGAAGAAAACTTATCTTTAGCATAATTGCAATATCTAGTCGACTCTTGTGCGAAAGAACAAAGACGATGTCGCACTAATTCATGCGAAATGCCACGATCAGTGATCACTTTGATCGTCACTTTTAAATGTTTGTCGCGTTCTTCCGCTTTTAGATTCATCAATTCATCTTTGCTAAGGCAATAAACTTCTTCACTCCTATCGCCTTGAGATGAACTAAAAATATCCGGATATTGCTTTTCTAAATAGCCATAAAACGGAGCAAGAGTCGTATTATCCTTTTCCTTTTGATAATGGTCGACTATCGTCCTTAAATTAAATGACACTAACGGAAAGGAAATATTAGAAAGCGTGATAAACGGATAATGTTCCCCTTCTAAAGCTTCATAAAGTTTTTCATCGACTTTAAAAGCAAATGAAAAATGTTCCAAAACCGCTCCATGATGATTGTTCAAGATTTTTTTGACAAATATTTTAGCGCTTTCTTCCGTGATTAAATTTTCCGATTTGTAGCA
>CANQCZ010000059.1 GCA_947591215.1 uncultured Bacilli bacterium
CTAGTTATTTTTGCTCTTTTATATCTTTAGATATAATTTCCTTATTTTTGCTCTCTTCTCCAAAAGTCAGGTTTTATCAAATTTATTATTTTCTTTCAATTTATTCCCTTTTCCACTTTCTTCTTCGTTTCATTTTGCAACACTTTCATTTCGCAACGTTGTGTTGTTTTTTTAATTTAGATTAACAGTAGAATTGCACTAATATAATTGCAAGTAAACCGTAATTTATAAAAATATGCAATGCAAGTTTTAAGCAATAAAAAGAGGATAAAAATAAGATGAACTCTTGTCTAATTAATCTCCCAAAAAAGTTTTTATTCTCCCAAAACACGTATTTTGATGGGAGTTTATTTATTTTTCACATAGTAAGTTGAATGTCCGTCACCACATTTCTCAATATGGATGCATGCAAACAAACGCAAATGCAAGCTGGTTATAATAAATTATTTTTATTTTTAGATAACTTGTTTTACTTTATTTGTTTATGCTATATTTTTTAAGTTTTATTATTTAATGAATGTGGTTAGATAAAAATTATTTTTTACCAACCTTTTGCTATTAATTTATAAAAGGAAATTTATTAGAATTCATAAGTAAAATAAAGAATAATCCAAAACTAATAAGTTTCTTTAAAATTCTAATAATATATAATTCTATCCTCAGTTTAATAGACTCTATATTTTTTTATGCATACTTTTAATTTTTCAAGCACCCAATTGGAATTACCATAACACCATCTTCTCTTTTATATCCATATTTAGTCGCAGTAATTACAATCTTTAAATCTGGTAATCTTAATTTACCATGCTTACTAGATTCATTATGTTCTATGATTAATCTTTCAATTTTACATAAATGTTTAGCTCCTTCATCGATGCCATCTTCACCTAGTTTAAACTCTATTAATGCATATCTTCCATCATTCAAATGCAAAACACAATCTGCTTCCAAGCCATATCGATCTCTATAGTAAGAAACTCTTCCATCCAATGATTGTGAATATACTTTCAAATCTCTAATACATAAGGATTCAAATAAAAAACCTAATGTATTAAAATCTCTATTAAAAAATTTTGGTGATAAACCCATTGCAGCAACTGCGATAGATGGATCTATTAAGTTCCTTTTTTTAGATGAACGAATCGCGGTTTTTGATCTTATCGAAGGGCACCACGCATCTATATCATCGATAATATATAATTTATTTAAATCTTCCATATAGTCATAATATGTATTTTTTGATAGTTCGAAATTTGCTGCGACATCAGCATAAATAGTATTTGTTTCCGCGAGAGTACAAATATTTCTACTATATGACTGTAAGATGGTTTGTGCTATTTTGGGGTTTCTTTTTGTATTAGAAATTTTATTTATATCCACCGAATATGTTTGCACAAACAAATCTTTTGCAATCTCCAATTTTGCCCTACTACTAGCCAAACCTAGTGAACGAGGCCAACCACCTCGACAGATAGCAAAAATTAAATCATCAAAACTCAAGTTAGAAACACAGCTTTTAAAAGCATCATGGCAATCAAATAAATCCATTAATGATATTTCTCCATTAGATTCATTTGATTCATATAGACTCATAGGTAACATTTTAAGTCTAGAAATTCTCATGGTTCCCGTATGTGGGGTATCTACTTCTTGCGATGAAGAACCAGTTAAAATATACATACCTACTTCACCTGTATCATCAATGGATTTTCTTATAGCACCCCATATTTTTGGTGAATCTTGCCATTCATCAAAAAGAATTGGTTTTTTACCTTGCAAAAGTTTTGATGGCTGTATTTCTGCAATTTTTAATAATTGTTCTCGATAATCTTCATCTTCAAATTCAATGATTGTACTAGCAATTTGTTTGGCACTTGTTGTTTTACCACATCCTTTTGGACCAACAATTAAAGCTGCCCCAAACGCTTCTAACTTGTATTTTAAAAGTTTATCAATAATACGTTTTTTATATTTCATTATATCGCCTCATACAAAATCATAGCTTATTATCTATTGATTGTAAAGTTTTTTTTGAACATATTTGTGGTGTTTCATTGCACACATTTGTGCTGTTTTGCTTCACACATTTGTGAAATTTAAAATATAGAAAGTTCTCATTAAACTTTATTTAAAAAACATTATCATATAAATCGGAAGATAAATAATCACTTCATTTCTTAGTCTTATGTAAAAATTAACCACTTTTGTTTTGCTCAAATAGAAAACTTATAAATAAATGTATAAAGTTTTTACCGCTTCTTCTAACTTCTGTTATAACTTTCATATTATGGTATTTTGTAATCTAATTATGAAATCTAAATACTGTTTTCTGATGATATTTTTTATTTTTTGATAATAATATTTTAATGCAATTATTTTTCAAATTTTTATATTTTACATATAGTGTTATATAAATAAGAAGTATTATGTTACTTATGTTATCTCTTAGTTTAATTATATGAAAACAAACTGACACTATTGCAAACTCGTCTGCATTGGTATCAATCTGGTTCATCCTATATGGCAAAAGAGTATCATTTTGATACAATGTACCGCAAATGCATGCCCCATATGTTTAATTAAAACAATTCAACTTTATTCAATAAAAAATCGATGAGTCTGCAATGCATTATTCCATCATCATCATAAAAAGTTGTAGGAATATCATTTCTTATCACTATTTTTTTAAAGAAATCCGCGGTAAGCTTTAAAGAATCAAGTTCTGCTTCCTCTTTTTTTTGCTTGTTTATTCTAAATGCAGATTGAATATAAATTTTTTTATCAAAATAATTGACTACAAAATCTATCTCTTTTATTTTTTTATTATTTGTACTTCTATCTTCGACCACGCCTATATCAACAGAATATCCTCGTCTTATAAGTTCGTTATAAATGATATTTTCCATGATGTATCCATAATCGATTTGTCGATAGTTTAATCTAATATTCCTAAGTCCTACATCAGAATAATAATATTTTTTGGGATAATCAAAAAACTTTTTTCCTTTCACATCATATCTTCTTGCCTCAAAAATAAGAAATGCATCCATTATGTGTCTAAGATATTTTGTTACAGTATCATCCGATATTTTGTTTGATGCTTTTGTGTTAATAGCTCCTGTAATTTTATTGGCGTTTGTTAAGGAACCTATAGAAGATGCTAAATAATCTAGTAAATCTTCTAAAACATCTTGCCTTCGTACTTTTGAGTGTTCAACTAAATCTTTTATATAAATTTCATCATAAAGATTCTTTAGATATGTGCGTTTTTGTTCCGCGGTTGATTCATTGATAAGTCCTGGCATACCACCATAAAGCATATATTCATCTAATGCTTCACTTGCTACACCACCCCTATAAGAGTAAAATTCTTCAAAAGAAAATGGATACACTTTTATTTGACTAGATCTTCCACGAAATTCAGTAGCAATATCGCTTGAAAGCATTTTTGAATTACTACCTGTAACATAACAATCAAGATTAGAATAGCCCTTTAACTCATTTAACATATCGTATATACTTACTTCTATTTTACTTTCTTTATCAATAATCTTTTTGGTAAGTTGAACCTCATCGATAAAAAGATAATATTGATCATTCTTTTTTTCTTTAACGATATTTTCTACATAGTCACAAAGGAAAAATGGATCTCTAAATTTATAAAATTTTCGTTTATCAAGTTCAATTTCTATTATGTGATCTTCATTAACTCCAGAGGAAAGTAAATATTCTTTAAATAAATTAAAAAGAAGTGTTGATTTGCCTCCTCGTCTGATACCTGTAATAACTTTGATTTCTCCATTCCACATGTTTTCAATGATTTGATTTAAATAAAAATCTCTTTTAATCACAATTTATTCCTCCCTCTAGAATGTTACGGCGTTTATGCCGTAAGTTTCGACTATATAATATAAAAAAATAAAGATAAAAACAAGTAGATAACACAATTTTTGCTCGAAAGTTAGTACATTTATGCCGTAAGTTTCGACACTTATCGTTATCTAGTAAATAATTAAGGAAAAAGTATGATAAAAAAGAGATGTTGATTATCCTTTTTTTTAATTTAGGTTTTTCAACATTCCCTTAAAATTTATCTTTTTATGAAAGGAACCAATCAATTAAGATAATTGATTTCATCCCGTTATAAACATTATTTAAGGCTTTATTTTTGATAATATGATTTCTTATTCGCAATAACATCATGAATCGCTTCTAGTTTCATTTGACGAGAATATTTCCGTCTTTTCACATTAACTCTAAACGCTTTGTCTCCCCATTTTCGATACAAAGAACTATAATACTTCAATGCTGAACGATCAAGTCCATAAGTTTGTTCGATTTCTTTAATTGCCATTCCTTCATCTAAATGAAGATGAACACATCTTAACTTTTCTGCCAGTGTTCTTTTCATATTAAAAGCTCCCTTCTTATTTCACCAGTTTTTGGTCCAAATTTTGGGAGCAAGTGCAATTCAAAGTAAAATTATATTCATAAATTTCAATTCGGAATTGTCTTAGATCATCATACAAAAGATGAAGTATATTTAAAACTTAATGATTTGTTTCT
>CANQCZ010000060.1 GCA_947591215.1 uncultured Bacilli bacterium
TTTCAAAATTATTAAGTGAAAAATTAGTTGCTAGTTGTCAAATTGTTGAAAGTAATAGTAAATGGAATTGGAAACACAAATTAGAAGAAAGTAAAGAATATTTAGTATTTATGAAAACTAAAAAGGAATTGCAAGAAAAAATATATAATATTATAAAAGAGATTCATAGTTACGATTGTTTTGAATTTGCAGTATTTGATTTAAATAGTTGTAATAATGATTATTTAAATTGGATTGAAAATGAAATAAAAGAGTAAAATTATATTTTTAAAAAAATAAATATAATAATTAAGAATTATTTGAAAGGAGTATTAAAATGGTAAAAAAAGAAAATTTATATAAAATAGGTATTGGTACTTGGAAAATAAATTATGAAAATATTGAGAGTGATATTGATGCATTAATTCATTCATATAACAAAGGTGAAAATTATTTATCTTTATATATGCTATATAATAATGGTGAGGTAGTAAGGCAAATAAAAAAGTTTATTGATAGAATTGATAGAGAAAAAATATTTATTAGTGCAAATCTTGAACCTACTATAGAAAAAATTGAGGATGTAGAAACACAACTCAATGAATATTTAAAAATATTGAATATAAAATATGTCGATAATTTACAAATTCATGGATCTTTCGTTTCAAAAATTCCATTAATAGATGTATATCAAGAAATTAAAAGATTAGTGGATGTTGGTAAAGTTAAATATATTGGGATTAGTAATGTTAATTTAGAGCAGTTAAAAGAAATAAATAGCACAGTTAAGATAGATTTCTTTGAAGGTGTTTATAATCTTGAATGTAAGTTATATGAAGATATTGGTGTATTAGATTATTGTAATAAAAATGACATTAAATTTATATGTTATCAACCTTTAAGAAGAAATAGAACAGCAAAAAGAAACTATCCTTTACTTGTACAATTAGCTGAAAAATATAATAAAACACAAAATCAAATAATTTTAAATTGGATTATAAATGAAAAGAACATAATGCCATTAATAAAATCAACTAACATTATGAGAATTGATGAAAATATTGAGGCAATTAATTTTAAGATGAGTAGTGATGATTATGATAAATTAAATAAATTTAGAAATATGGATTTTGATAATGTTAAAATAGATTGGGAATGTGGTGGTGGAGTAACTATAGACCAACTAGCAAATCAATTTGAATAATTAAACTAATACTTATGGATTTTATAATTGGAAAAAATTAGAGAAATTACAAAAAAACAATTTGTAATGTAAAAATTAGGAGGTTTTAATGAAAAGTGTTACATCAATAGAAAAAAGAAATAGTGTAAAAAAAGATTATAACACCATAGCAGAACAATATTCAGAAGAATTTGGAAAAATATACGAAGATGAAGACGTTATTAATGAATTTATTTCTAAATTAAAACCTAATTCAAAAATATTAGATTTAGGTGGAGGAACAGGCAAATTAACAGATTTATTTATAAAAAAGGGTTATGAAGCAATTTGTTATGATTTTTCTTTAGAAATGATGAAAAAAGCAAAAGAATTTTATCCTAATATTCCATATATTTTAGATGATATGTTAAATATGGAGCAACATTTTAAAAAAAATACATTTGATGGTATAATTGCATTTTATTCACTTTTTCATATTCCAAGAGAAGATATAAATAATGTTTTTGCAAGTATTAATAATTTATTAAATGAAGATGGTATATTTTGTTTTGTAGTTCAATTAGGTGATGGAGAAAATTTTATTGATGAGCCTTATTTAAAAGAAAATGGTAAAAATGTATTATATTTTAATTTCTTTACAAAAGAACAAATTGAAAAATTATTAAAAAATAATAACTTTAAAAAAATATATGAAATGGAAAAAGAAGAAATTGGGGAAGATGAATTAGGTGAAGAAGGCAATAATAAAATATTTGTTATTGCAAAGAAAACTAAATTTTAGCAGAGTAGGAGGTTATCTATGTTACAATTAGTTTTAAATCCTGATAGTTCAGATGAAGAAAATATTTATAAAATAATTGATTGTGTAAAAAAATTAGAAAAGGAAAAAGGACTTTCAGATGAAGAAATATCAAAAAAATATACGCAAGGAGATTGTATTTGTTTAGCTTCTTTAATAAAAACTTTGTTACCAAATGTTAAAATAAAATGGTTTGGCAGTAGTTTGACGGATGCTCACTGTTGTGTAGCAATTAAAGGAGATCCTGATAAGGATTCTAAGTTAGAAGATTTCATAGATGAAGATTTATACTATTATGATATAAATGGTAAAAAATATTATGATGAAATGAGAGAATTTTTATCATCAACATTTCATACAGATTTTGATGAAATAAGTGCTAGATATCCAGGAAATGTAGTTAATTTAACATTAAATGAAACTACCTCTGAAATTTTAAAATCTACTGTATTTAAAAGAACTAATATTAATGTCAATAAGAAAGATGATAAGAGAAAAATTTATTCAATAGAAAAATTTATTGAATTAATTAATTCACCAATAGAAAAAATTAAATTACCACTAATATTGGCTGGAAATAATAAAATGTATTTGGATAGTAAAACTGATGAAGAATTAAGACAAATGGTGCTTGATTATATAACAGTAAAAGAAGAAGATTTTTTAAAAGCATTAGAATCTAGTGATTCTAAAATTGTTTTAGAATTTCAAAAAGCAATGCTTTTAATAGGCCTACCTACGGATCAGTTGTTTTCTAAATTAGGGTTTAATACTGTTTTATCTGAAAGTAAGGAAAAGTCAGAAACTTTAGATGAAAAAGAAAAATATTTATATCATACAGAAGAATTATTTGAAAATGCAATAGAAGAATTTAAAAATTCTGATTTATCAAAATTTGAAAGGACAAAAAAATATGTAGAAAAAATAGATAAGATAAGAAAAAAATATAGCCATTATGTTTCACAAACTAGTGGATTTGCAGGTAGTGAGAGATTTAAAGTAGTTTATGAATATATGAAAACAATACCAATATATGAATTATATAAATATGATTCAAATAGTGGCAATTATATAAATAAAGTTAAAGAAAAAGAATATTATGAGGGTATTTATAATGAACTTGTTGATTCTTTAGGAGAATTAGGAAAATCAAATTCAATTTAATAATAATAGGTTTATTGACATATAATGAAATATTAAAATTCAAAAAAGAATTGCAAGGAAAAATAAAGAAATAGTGAGATGATAAAATGAACGCTTTTGAATTACAAGATTTTAATAAAAGAATAGGACTTAATACTGATTTGAAAAACATATCACAGCAGATATGTAATCAATATAATTTAGGTAGTTTTATCTCAAATGAGTTAATAATTATTGGATATGAAGATTATAATTACTATTTAACAACAACAAAAGGTAAATATTGTGTTAAGATTTTTAATAATACAAGAACAAAAAAGGATATAGTTAATTATTTAGAAAGAATACGAGCAGTAGCTAGCAGTCAAATAAATTCACCTAAACCTTTAAAGTTGAATAATGATATTGTATTAGAATTGGATTACAAAAATAACCATTATGATATATGTGTATTTGAATATATTGATGGTAAAAATTATTTTGAATTAAATCAAAAAGCAAATAAAGAAACAATAAAAGAACTTGCAAAACAAACTGCAATGATAAATCAATTAGATATTAAACCTGATTTTATTTATGATTCGTGGGCGATTATAAACTTTGAGAAAGAATATAAAAACAAAAGAAAATATGTTTCTGATTACTATAAAAAAGAATTTGATAGGCTTTTAACTGAATTAAAAGATATAAATTTCGATAAACTTCCAAAAGGATTTGTTCACGGAGATATTATAAGTACAAATGTAATGAGAGATAGAAATAATAAAATTTGGATTATTGATTTTGCTGTTTCTAATTATTTGCCAAGAATAATTGATTTAGCAGTAATATCTTGTAACATGTGTTTAGATAATAATTCCAAAGAAAATACTTATGAAAATATTGCATTATTAATAAGCGAATATAATAAATATCTTCCACTTACTGAATATGAATTAAGTACATTTAGTACATTCTATAAGTTAGCAAATGCAATGCATATTTTACAAACTCAATATATAGCAAAAACTGAAGGTGATTTAGAAGAAAATCAATATTGGTTAAATGAAGGAATTGTTGGATATTCCTTTAGTGAAGAAAAAGCATTAGAAAAAATTGTTAAAATTAAAGCAAAGTAATTAGGTGATGTTATTATGAA
>CANQCZ010000061.1 GCA_947591215.1 uncultured Bacilli bacterium
TGTAATTTTACTTCTGTTTGCAACATTTTCTTTCCGTTTCTTTCTTTGTTTGTTGCACTTGCTTTTATAATTAACACGAGTTTGTATTTATTTTATTTTTTTCTTGCCTTTCGCTAACATTCCTCATATAATAGACAATGCTTAGCGATACGCGAGCGTAGTTCAGTGGTAGAACACAACCTTGCCAAGGTTGCTATGCGGGTTCGATTCCCGTCGCTCGCTCCATGAAAAAGAATCTCGTTCTATTATAAGAAATAATAGAGCGATTTTTTATTTTTATAGCACTTTCGTGGTAGTTCGTTAACTTTGTAGACCATAGAATTTTTTGGGAATTTATCAAATTAATAATTTTAAAGTTTTTTAATTAAAAAAATAGGCTTTGTTTTTGTAAAGTGATAGTTTAGGGTCATATAGAGTTTGAATCCTATAGTGTATTATGGGTTTGAACTTTTTAAGATAAAAAAACATTTACCAAAATTGACTCACACATTCATTTAGGTGATTTTTTTTGCACATTTGTTTGGATATTTAGTCCACAAAAAAAGAAGTTTCTATGTGGAACTTCCTTGTAATTTATTTTCTTCTTAAACTTAATATTTTTTGTGGTTTATTTTCATTGTACGAAACAACAACGTCTTGTCCTACTTGTGCAAAACTATCATCCCAAGTAACTATTTTTTTTCCAATATATTCTTTATTATTGACGCTATATTGGACTTGTAATACTAATGGGAATATTGCATTGTTTAAAGATGTAGTTCTAATAGGTTTTTTATTGATTTTCAACCACCATAATTTTTTAACTTTAATTATTTTTCCTCCTGTTTCTTCATTGCTCATAATTTGTTTATCTCCTAATAATTTACGAACTATAACCTCATTTATTATTAAAACAAATAATCCAATTATAAATGTATATTCTAATTCTTTTATATCCTTATAAAATGAATATATAAGCAGTAATGCTAGTAGTATAATAGAAACAAAAAAATCTAATAAATGTAATTTTTGTTTTTTCTTGTTGTATAATTCATTATTTTTTAAGATATTAACAACATTCTTATCAGACTTTTCTTTATAATCTTCATTACTTATTTTTTCACAAGCAAATAGTTCATTTATTGTAATATCAAGTTCATTACATAATTTTTCAATGATAGAATAATCTGGTAATCTTCTACCATTTTCCCAATTAGATATAGCACGATCTGTAACATCGATTTTTAAAGCAAGTTCTTGTTGCGTCATATTTTTTTCTTTACGACATTTTGCTATAAACTTTCCTATTTTTTCTTGGTTCATAATTTGTTCCTTTCATGTTCAATTATAATATTAATTATTTAAAAATAACCAAACAGAGTGTGGAGGTTAAACGTCAAAATAAAACATACCATGGGGAATAAGTGTTTGTTTTTAGGTGTTCAAATTAACGATTTCTTATCTTAACTCTTAAGGAGAGCTATGACAACACTCGAAAAAAAATATAATTAACTGATAAGAATACTTAAAATCGGAAACAAAATAAAGGTATAAATATTACCTTCATTGTTTAATATGACTTTGGTGTTTTTTTTCTCTTTATAGCCCGCTTGTATTTGCGTGCATTGTATCAAAATAATTAATTAGTCGCTGTTGTGAAAAAACCGTTTCAACACCATAATAAATATTAAGTTTAGGCTTTATTTTTTATACAAAATACTGCATATAAAGGAACTGATTTTATATTATTTTCAAATCCAAAGTTTTTAGCCGAAATGCGTATTGCATAGGCAGGATTGAATTTTCCAATATAAACCGAAAGACTTCTTGAACGAGTATTGTCGCTAGATTTTACTTCAATTGGAATGATATCTTTTTGCAAACGAGTGATAAAATCTATTTCTGCTTGATTTCCACTTGTCCAATAGTAACATTGTTGCTCATTGACAATCATCTGATTATTTACATAACTCTCCGTTAACCCACCTTTAAAATCAAGATAGTCATGGTTTTCATAAACTATGTCGTCAATTAAAAGATTTTGACTAGCCGAGCACAATCCGACATCATTCATATAAAACTTAAAATCCGTTAATGATTGATTTGCGTTAAGTGGAATTTTAATATGTTCTAACTTATAAAGTTGATTTGCAACACCTGCCAAGCAAAGCCATTGGATTGCATCTTCAAATTCATTGGCTCTGCCACCACTTTTAATTGCGGAATACTTAAACTTTCTATTTTCTTTTGCAAGTTGAGTGCTTATATTTTTGTAAACAAGTTTCGTTTTTGTGATTTCGTTAGCTTTATTATATTTCCCCATATCATCAAAATACGAATCCAAAATGGATTGTTGTGTAATTTTTACAAGTTCATAATTTTTATTCTTCAAATACTCTTCAACAACAGCAGGCATGCCACCAACATATAAATATTCTTTATATAGTTTTAGCGCTTGTTCATGAAATGGTGTAGCAAGCGGTTTGTTAAAAGCATAACATTCTTTTATTTCGTCAATAAGAAATTGATTATTTGTTGCCATTAAAAATTCTTCAAAGTCCATTGGATACAAATCCATGAATTGAACATTCCCAACAGGAAAGGAATGCTGCTCACAATTGACAGATACACCCAAAAGAGAGCCCATAGCAATCACATGATATTCTCTTGCCTCTTCACAAAAATATTTCAATGAAGTCAATGCAGCAGGGCAGGATTGAATTTCATCAAAAATAATCAAAGTATGCTCAGGCAAAATTTCTTTCCTTTTGTAATTGGAAATCTTTTTTATAATATTTTGCGGTATTAAATCAGAAAAAAAGTCGGCAACACCTTTCTCTTTCTCAAAATTGCAGTAAACAACATTCGCATATTCTTTACCACCAAACAAATTGACAATATAAGTTTTTCCAACCTGTCTTGCTCCTTGTAGGATCAAGGGTTTTCTATTTTCTGAGTTTTTCCATTCAAGTAAATGCTTATAAATTTTTCGCTCCATAATGTCTCCTTGTTACATTTATATAATATTATTGTGTAAAAATCAAATATTTTACACTTTTTGGCACATATTTTTTGGAAAATATTACACTTTTTAGCATTTAACTAGAAATAAATACGCCTTATAAACACTTAATGAGGTGACAAAATGTTCACATCATAACTATAAAACTCGGGTAAAAACAATTAAATTTTAATAATTTATTTTGTACATTATGTGTCACAAATTCAAAAAATTCTTAATTTGTGACATATAAAAAAAGTAGGAGAAATTATAATCTCAGCACAGCACTTAGATATCTTCTTTTCAAAGATCCAGAGAGACGCAAACAATTTTACAATATTAAAAATAGTAGTTCGATTTAAAAATAAAAAGTTTCGCATAGTATAGCTTCTTATTTCTCTAAGAAGTGCTTGACACCGGATGCGATAGTAAAACTTTAATGACTATATTAAAAAATGGTTCCGTTAAAGTTCTTGAAAGTGGTATCTTTATCGACCTTACTCGTTATCAAAATCGAAGGAATTATCATAGGAGAATAATCGCACAATATTAAAACCTTAGATTAATCAAAAAAATACAAGTATTAAGCATATTGTTTGCAGTATTTCGCATTGCTTTTTATAATATTTTAAGGAGGAAACTTTAATGAACTATTTATTTTATCGATGCAATCATTGCGGTCATATTACTAGCGGCTTAGAAGGTGAAGATGCTCCTTATTGCTGTGGAGAACAGATGTGTCTTTTAGAACCCAATCTCGGAGAAGGCGCTTTTGAAAAACACATTCCGGTTATTGAGCAAAATGGTAATTCGGTTTTGGTAAAAGTAGGCAGTGTTCCACATCCTATGCTCAATGAACATTATATCGAAAAAATCTTCTTAGTTACGGATAAACGAATTTTAGAAGCCGATTTATTACCCGGAAACAAACCCGAAGCCACTTTTACTTTAAATGACCAAGAAAAAGTTATTTCCGCTTATGAATATTGCAATTTGCACGGATTTTATCAAAAATAACTTATAGTTTGAAATAATTAAAACCTTAACTTCATCGAATTAAGGTTTTTTTTATATTTTATAGAATTGATAAATTGTCAATGACATTTTAAAAAAAATAATTAAAAAAAATAAAAAAAGAGAAATAGACAATCAATAGCAA
>CANQCZ010000062.1 GCA_947591215.1 uncultured Bacilli bacterium
CATAAGTAGAAAACGAGACATCATAAGAAAAATCAAAGTTTTGAATGGCTTTGATTAATCCGATGTTAGCTACTTGTAGAAGATCTTCTTGATCTTCTTTGGCATAATGATATCTTTTTAACAACGAATAAATCAATAGTTGATTTTGAGTGATTGCTTTTTCAAGTGCTTCGTGATCTCCATCTTGTGCTTTTTTTATTAAATCCAAATTATCGGCTAACTGTTCCATAAGCGACACTTTCATGGGTGATTTTTTTCTTGATTACAAGCTTGCATCCCATTCCTGGCAAAGTCTTAATCGCAAAACTATCAGATAACGTCTCCATAATGGTAAGTCCCATTCCCGCGCGTTCCAAATCAGGACGAGTCGTATAATGAGGTTTTCGTGCTTCTTCCAAATTTTCGATTCCCTTACCATAATCGGTAATCGTCAATTCCAAGTCTTCTCCATCGATTATCGCTTTTAAAAATACATCTTTTGATGCGTCCAATTCATATCCATGGATAATCGCATTGGAAACTCCTTCAGCGATAATGGTTTTTATCTCTCCGATTTGTTCCAAAGAAGGATCAAGAGGAGAAATAAAAGCAATAACTGCTTGTCTGGCTAACACTTCATTACTTAATGAAGCCGAAAATTTTAATTCCATTTTGTTAATCATAAATTTATCCTCGCTTTCTTTTTAAATTGAGCTGTGCTTTGATATTCCTCGATAATCTGCAAGATTCCGGTAATTTGAAAAATTTTTCGCGAATAATCATTTAAACCGGTGATTCCGACTACGCCACCGATTTTATCGATTTCATTGAATCTTCCTAAAATTAATCCGATGCCCGATGAATCGATAAACTGCAAATCTTTAAAATCAAAAAGCAACATTCTCGGTCCAAGTTTTATCATTTCTCGATGAATTTTATCGCGATAAGTCATCGTTTTCATCGAATCAAGTTCTCCGGAAATTTTGATGACAAGACCTTCATCGAAAGCGGTAAACTTTATTTTGTTTTCCATGATCTTTCCTCCGTTACTAGATTTTATCGCAATCAAAAAAATCTTTTTTAGCATTCGACCTGGCTCGACAAATAATCTCAAAAATTCGTTCGACAAATTTTTTACATAAAACAAAAATCAAATTAGTATATCTGGCAATCTTTTAAAATATATAGAGTTGTTTAGAAAATTATTCTTGTAATATTTCGCATGTAACAAATTTTTACATGGTAAAAAATATAAATCGTATAAAAAAGTGCAGTTAATTACTAACCACACTTCATTGAAATTTATTCATCAATAATCATTGATTTTATGCAAACAGTAATCCTAGATTATACAATAAATAATCCCAAAAATTTAAACCTTCTAATGCTTCTTTGACATAAACCGGGTAACGATATTGTCGCCCCGCATAAGTTTCAACTACCAATTCTCCGATAATCTCCTCTTCATCAACAGGCGCGTAATCACGAAATAGTTCGATCTTCAGTTTTAAACTTTGTAAATCTTCTCCCTTATCGACGATAACATCAATGCGTTTTTTCGTGATAAGCGATGTGTTGCGACTCAAAGTATTATTGAAATTATACATCGTTAAAGTATCATTTTCATTAAAGATGGTTTTCACTTCAAGCTTTGAAAAACCATAGTCTAGCAAGCGAATGGTATCTTGCGAACGCTTTTGAATCGTCTCCTCTTTCATCACTACCGAAAGAAGCCTTAGTCCATTGCGTTTAGCTGTCGCTGTTAAATTATAACCGGCTTTTTTGGTAAATCCGGTTTTTAAACCATCCAAGCCATCATAGTATTTTAAAAGTTTGTTGGTGTTTACTAACCAAAACGGAGATTCTGTATCTTCTCTGACATAAGCTTCTTCTAAACGCGAAAAACGTAAAATCTGTTCACCGAATGTTAATAATTTTGCTCCGATTCTCGCCATATCCCGAACACAAGTTACATGATTAGGATCATCAAAACCGGTTGCATTGGCAAAATTGGTATTTGTCATTTCAAATTCTCTGGCTTTGTCATTCATCATGTTGATAAAAGCATCGTTAGAGCCGGCGACAAATTCGCCAAGAGCGACGATCGCATCGTTTGCCGAATTGACTGCGACCGCTTTAAAAAGATCCTCGACGCTCATTGATTCATTAGGCTCTAAAAATATCTGAGTGCCACCCATCGAAGAAGCATAGGTAGAGACGATCACTTGGTCATCCCAAGCAATTTTATGATTTTCGATTGCTTCCAATACTAAATACATCCCCATCATTTTAGTCATCGACGCCGGATATAACACTTCATCGGCATTTTTTTCATAAAGTACCGCACCGGAAATCGGTTCTATTAAAATGGCCGATGGCGCATTTAAATCCAATTCTTCTTCGGCATTGACCATCGTTGCATTAAAAGGCATCAACGAAGCACACAATAGCATTAAACAAGTACACAATTTAAAAAGTTTCATACTTTTCACCTGCTTAAAGATATGAATCATACTATTTAAATAGACTAATATTTAATGCAAAAAAAACTCTCAAATGAAATCATCCGAGAGTTTAATATTTAAAACACAATTTAAATTTTTTTGCTTTATTTCAATTCTTCTATGATTTTAACACCGGAAGAAGTTCCGATTCTTGAAGCACCAGCTTCAATCATCTTCAAAAAATCTTCCTTGGTTCTAACGCCACCTGAAGCTTTGACGCCGCATTTATCTTTTACAACATCACGCATTAATTTTACGTCATGTTCCGTCGCTCCTCCGCTTGAAAATCCGGTAGAAGTTTTTACAAAATTCGCGCCGGCCTCTAACGATAACCGACAAGCCCTTTCTTTTTCTTCATCGGTTAAAAGACACGTCTCAATAATTACTTTTAAGATACAATTCGGAACTGCTTTACGCACTTCTTCAATGTCGCGTTTTACATATTTATCATCTTTTTCTTTTAATCGTGAAATATTGATGACCATATCAATTTCACTTGCACCTTCAAAAGCAGCTTCTCTAGCTTCATATGCTTTAGCGGCTGTTGAAGTAGCCCCAAGGGGAAATCCGATAACCGTGCAAACTTTAACATCCGTTCCTTTAAGTTCTTTAAGAGCGAGTCCTACATAACCCGGATTAACACAAACCGAAGCAAAATCATACTTTCGTGCTTCTTCACAAAGTTTTATAATTTGCTCGTCACGAGCATCGGCCTTCAATAAGGTGTGATCGATAAATTTATTATATTTCATAATTTCTCCTTCTTATTTATATTATATCATTATACTTAACGATTTCCACCCACAAAAAAAAGACCGCTGTGGTCTTTTTATTTCTATACAATAATCGCGTCAATGGACAAATTGGGCTATTAAATCAATGAATCATTTGATACACCTATTTTGTATGTAGCTTTACATGCTTTGTAATAATTTATGAGATGGGGATTGAGATATAAAAACTTTAGTTCCTTTTTTTATTTTTACACTTAAATATTAAAAAAAGTCATCGAATGAAATCAAATACTAAAGTTTCAATAAAATTCACTTATTGAAAAGAAAGGAGGTTAAATATGAATTCTAGTAAAAAAAAGGAATTCCCCAAAAGATTTCCTTTTTGGGCACGATTAAAAATTAGTAAAAATCGACCTACATTGGTTATTGATGAAACAGATGTTCTTGATAAAAAAAAGAATCAAATTGTTGACGGATTTGTTCACCGCGAAGTAATACATACTGAAAAGCCAAGTGATTATGAAAAAGTTGTACCCAATCCTAATCCTGAAGATTTTAAACCGATGTATTTGAAACGGCCACGAAAATTACCAAAAAAATTGTTTAAACCACATGAAGGTGGTTGGACAATGCCTAAAAATCTTCGAAGTCGTTATGAGAAAAAAAAGAAATAAAAAAGAAAGTTGCAATTCGGTCCTTTCGACCATGTCCCTTATAGGGTCAAAGCAACTCTCTTGTATTCATTATATTAAATTTTGCTTAGAAGTCAATAAATTTGTTAATGAATGAAGAATAGTGTTAATTATAAAAGCAAGTGCAACAAACAAAGAAAGAAACGGAAAGAAAATGTTGCAAACAGAAGTAAAATTACA
>CANQCZ010000063.1 GCA_947591215.1 uncultured Bacilli bacterium
AATATCAAGGAAATAAGACAATTCAAATCGTTAAGATACCTAAAAGTGTCAAACGAATTGGGAGACAAGCATTTAAAAATTGTAAAAATCTTGAAAAAGTAATTTTTGAAGATAGTAGTGAATTAGAAATTATCGACAAAGAAGCATTTTATAATTGTAATTATCTAATTGAGATGGAGATACCATCTAAAATTAACACAATTAAAAATAAAACTTTTTCAAATTGCAGTTCCTTAAAACGAATAAACTATGGAGGATCGATATCTCAATGGGCAAGGATTACTTTTGGTGGTTCATCTGCAAATCCTTTATCAAATGGTATAGCTAAGTTATATATAAATGATGTGTTACAAGAGAATATTACATTAGAAGGAATAGATAAGATAGGATCATATGTATTTTATAATTGTGATTTTATTAAAACAATTACAATTCCAAGTAGTGTCACAAGTATAGGAAAAGATGCATTCTCTGATTGTAAGTCCTTAATCATCTACTGTGAAACGTCATCAAAACCAAGAGGATGGAAAAAACATTGGAATAGTTATGAAACGAATTACTGGGGCATTAATGAAAATAATTTTATTGAAAAAGATGGTATCCAATATGTGATTGTCAATGAAAAAGCAGTAGTAACAAGATATGTAGGAACATCAGCATATGTAGAAATACCGACTACAATAGAAATTAATGGAAAAACATCTAGGGTCACAAATATAGCAGAATATGCATTCTCTAATTGTTATTATTTAACAAACATCACGATTCCAAGTAGTGTTACAAGTATCGGGTATTATGCATTTTCTAGATGTAGTTCCTTAACAAGTATTGTCATTCCAAATAGTGTCACAAGTATAAATTGTGATGCATTCTCTAATTGTACTCAATTAAAAAGAGTAACTTTTGAACCGAATAGTAAATTGGAAAGGATCGAAGCATGGGTATTCTCTAATTGTAGTTCTTTAACAAGTATCGTCATTCCAAATAGTATCATATGGATTGAAGTAAGTGCATTCGAAGATTGTACTCAATTACAAAGTGTAACCTTTGAACCAAATAGTAAATTAAAAATTATATGGGGCTATGCATTCAACAATTGTAGAGCCTTAACCACTATCGCACTTCCAAGTAGTGTCACAAGTATCGAAGGCTATGCATTCTGTAAATGCACCAAATTACAAGAGGTAACTTTTGAATCTAAAAGTAAATTAAAATACATCGGTAAAGGTGCATTTGAACGTTCTATATCTTCAAAGATGCATAAACTAAAAATTAAACTATTCTTTAAAAGTCCTCGCTATTTTCTAAATGTTTGTCGTTTAATTTTTTTTGGATTATGCACAATTTTTTCGATAGGATTGATTTTCTGTATTATTTATTGGAAACTTTATCTTGATTTAGCTTTTTTGACGATGTTTGGTACTGTTATGATTCTTATTGTAGCCATTTTTTTAGCCATTGTGATATGTGATAGATTGTGATAGATAAAGAAAATTTTATAAAATTAGATTACTTAATAATAATTAGAAAACTTTTATATTTTAATGCTTTCAATATTGTAATTTTTGTATTTCTTATTTGTGCTTTGGTGCCATTTATACTGAGATTATATAATTTTGGGTAAATATGCTTTTTTGGAGCATAAGCAGGAACAAGTTCTATTTTATAAGCGTTTATTATTTTAATAGGAAAGTTGGCATATTTTCCTTATATCATTTCAAAAACAGTAAATCAATTTCAAAATAATAAATTCGATTTAGAAAAGAAAGTACTATATTATAACAACGATTTATGATGCCTGCATCTTCAAGCCATTCTAAGGCACGCTTAAAATCATCATTTTTTCCGTTTCCCTTGATTTTTGTAAATTGAAATTTTTTATTTTCTTTTGCTAGTTGACTAGGAATAGATTTAACACCGCAAGAATCGTGGCAAGTTCCTTCTTGTCAACATAAAGAGAATTATCTTGTTTCAAATGTCTACCAAAATCATCTTGGTACGATTCTAAAATATTACGTTGCAATTTTAAGACTCTATTTAGATCGCCGGTTTCGATAAATGCTTCAACGACTTCTGGCATACCACCTACACAAATATATTTACGAAATAGATCTTGCATTTTTTCGTGTATAGCTGGTAAAACTTCCCTCTGTTCTATAAAACAAGTTTTTAACTCATCGATTGTTTTTTGCAAAATGCCATTTGCCCACATGAATTCTTCAAAATCCATAGGTTTCATCTAAATTACTTCTTCATAACCAACAGGAATTGCATTAACATTTGGAATATTAGCGGTGTTTTATTTTCATTATTTTTCACTTTTATAGTTTATCGTATATCTTTCTTTTTAACATATCACTATTTTTCACATATTTTTATATCACAAAATAAAAAAATCAATGGAATACTATTGTAATTAAGCAAATTTTTATAGCGAATATCGATTAATTTTAGCAAATATTTTGATGGAATAAATTAAATATTTTAATTATCAACAAAGGTAGATACGATAAATGTTGATTTTCAATTGACAAAATATTGATAAAACTAGCGTAAAAATATACTTGGTAAAAAATAAAATAAATAGCGGAGGCAGTAAAATGAAAATAGTAAATGGTGTAAAGATTCTATTGGCATTACTTATGGGAATGACTACTTTAGGTGGTTGTACAAGTAAAATAAGTGATTCATCATCTTCATCGTCAGTGACGATGTCATTAGATGAATTCTTATCGATGTATGGTAGTGGTTCATCTTCAAGTGAAGAAGAAGAGGAACAAGAAAAAGTAACCGCAACATTTAAGAATTATGACGATGAGATCTTGTATACCACTGAAGTTATAAAAGGCGATACAGTAGAATATAAAGGAGAAACACCGATTAGACCTAGCGATGAAAGAGTACGGCAGTATACTTTTATTGGTTGGGATAAACCATTGAATGATTTAATGGTCGACACTGAATTTATTGCCCAATATCTTGAAGATTTAAATA
Source organism: uncultured Bacilli bacterium (assembly GCA_947591215.1). GTDB lineage: Bacteria > Bacillota_I > Bacilli_A > RFN20 > CAG-449 > CANQAG01. Next base: position 2,995 of record CANQCZ010000063.1, read on the forward strand.
CCTTCACCGTTGAATTCAAAAACTATGACGATACTTTACTATACACCGATACGGTTGAATATGGTGGAACTGCAGAATATGAAGGAGACACTCCAACTAAACCCGGGGATGAAAGAGTAAAAACTTATACCTTTACCGGTTGGGATATCGATTTAGATAATGTAACGACAAATCTAGTGGCTTATCCTGAATTTGATGAGGAGTTAAAAACCTTCACTGTAGAATTTAGAAACTATGATGATACTTTACTATACACCGATATAGTTGAATATGGTGCAAATGCAGAATATAAAGGTGATACTCCGACACGCCCAAGTGATGAAAGAGTAAAGGCCTATACGTTTACCGGCTGGGATGACGAAGAGGAACTTAATAATGTTACTAGTAGCCGAAAAGTAACTGCTCAATATAGTGAAGAGATTAATACCTTTAGCGTTGAATTTAGAAACTATGATGATACTTTACTATACACCGATACAGTTGAGTATGGTGGGACCGCTTCATATAAAGGGGATTTACCCACTAGACCCGGTGATGACCGCGTTGAAAATTATACCTTCAGTGGTTGGGATAACGAAGAGGCACTTAAGAATGTTACCAGTAACCGAAAAGTAACTGCTCAATATAGCGAAGAATTAAATGTTTTTAGTGTTGAATTTAGAAATTATGATGATAGTTTATTATACACTGATGTAGTCAAGTATGGTGGAACTGCAGAATATAAAGGAGATACTCCAACACGTCCAAGTGACGAAAGAGTAAAAACCTATACGTTTACCGGCTGGGATAATGAAGATCTATTAAGTAATGTCACTTCTAATTTAGTAATGAAAGCCCAATATAGTGAAGAACTAAATACCTTCACAATAGAATTTAGAAACTATGATGATAGTTTACTATACACCGATACAGTTGAATATGGTGGGACTGCAGAATATGAAGGAGATACTCCAACACGTCCAAGTGACGAAAGAGTAAAGGCTTATACCTTTA
>CANQCZ010000064.1 GCA_947591215.1 uncultured Bacilli bacterium
ATATGTGATTGTGCATTTTATTATTGCAGCCAATTACAAAGTATAACTTTTGAACCAAATAGTAAATTAGAAAGTATTGGACATAGTACATTCCAAGATTGTACTTCCTTAATCACTATCACGATTCCAAATAGTGTTACAAATATAGGATATTATGCATTCCAAGATTGTACTTCCTTAACCACTATCACGATTCCAAATAGTGTCACAAGTATAGGAGATTATGCATTTGAAAATTGTACTCAATTACAAAGTGTAACTTTTGAACCAAATAGTAAATTGGAAAGTATAGGAAGCTATGCATTCAGAGGTTGTAGTTCCTTAGAAAGTATTGTCATTCCAAATAGTGTCACAAGTATAGAAAAGTGGGCATTCTTTAGATGTAGTTCCTTGACCATTTATTGTGAAGCATCGGAGAAACCAAGTGGATGGGATAGTGATTGGAATTTTGGCGGCAGAATAGTTTACTGGGGCATTAATGAAAATAATTTTGTTGAAAAAGATGGTATCCAATACGTAATTGTCGATGAAAAAGCAGTAGTAACAAGATATGTAGGAACATCAACAAATGTAGTAATACCTACTACAATAGAATTTAATGGAAAAACATATGATGTTACTAGTATAGGAAACTACGCATTCTCTTGGTGTAGTTCCTTAACCACTATCATCATTCCAAATAGTGTCACAAGTATAGGAAATGGTGCATTCTATGAATGTAGTTCTTTAGAAAGTATCACCATTCCAAGTAGTGTAACGAGTATAGGAAGTAGTGCATTTTATAATTGTACTCAATTACAAAGTGTGACTTTTGAACCAAATAGTAAATTGGAAAGTATAGGAAGCTATGCATTCGAATATTGTAGTTCCTTAGAAAGTATCACCATTCCAAGTAATGTCACAAATATTGGAGATTGGGCATTCTTTAGATGTAGTTTTTTGCAACGAGTAAACTACGGAGGAACAATATCGGAGTGGGTAAGTATTGATTTTGATGGCTCATCTGCGAATCCATTATCAAATGATAATGCTAAGTTATATATTGATGGAGAGTTATTTCAAGAAGAAAATATTGTCTTAGAAGGAATAGAAAAGATAGGATCATATGCATTTTATAATTGCAATTTTATAAAAACAATCACTATTAAAAATGGTGTCACAAGTATCGGATATAGTGCATTCGATGGCTGTAGTTTTTTGCGACGAGTAAACTACGAAGGAACAATATTGGAGTGGGTAAGTATTGATTTTGGTAATGGAGAGGCAAATCCTTTATCAATGAAAAAACTATATATAGATGGAAAGTTATTTCAAGAAGCGAATATAGTTTTAGAAGGAATAGAAAAGATAGGATCATATGCATTTTCTAATTGCAATTTCATTAAGACAATCACCATTCCAAGTAGTGTAACGAGTATAGGAAATGGTGCATTCTATGAATGTAGTTCTTTAGAAAGTATCACCATTCCAAGTAGTGTCACAAGTATCGGAGAATATGCATTCTATGGATGTAGTTCCTTAGAAAGAGTAAATTACGAAGAAACAATATTGGAGTGGGCCAGTATTGATTTTGGTAATTCATATGCAAATCCATTATCAAATGGTAATGCTAAGTTATATATAAACGATGAATTACAAGAGAATATAGTCTTAGAAGGAATAGAAAAAATAGGAAACTATGCATTTTCTAATTGTAATTTTATAAAAACAATCACTATTGAAGATGGTGTCACAAGTATCGGAGATGGTGCATTTGCCGGATGTAGTTCCTTAACCACCATTATGATTCCAAGTAGTGTTACAAGTATAGGAGACTATACATTCTCTGGGTGCAGTTCCTTAACAAATATCACGATTCCAAATAGTGTTACAAGTATTGGAAACTATGCATTCTCTAATTGTGATTCCTTAGAACGAGTAAACTATGAAGGAACAATATCAGATTGGGCAAGTATTGATTTTGGTGATCAATATGCAAATCCATTATCAAATGATAATGCTAAGTTATATATAAACGATGAATTACAAGAGAATATAGTCTTAGAAGGAATAGAAAAGATAGGATCATATGCATTTTATAATTGCAATTTTATTAAAACAATCAGCATTCTAGATAGTGTTACATGTATTGGAGAATATGCATTTTCTTATTGTAATTCTTTAACAAGTATCACAATTCCAAATAGTGTCACAAATATTGGAGACGGTGCATTCTATAGCTGCAGTTCTTTAACCATCTATTGTGAAGTATCATCAAAACCGAACGGATGGAATAATAGTTGGAATTACAATGGTGGAACAGTTTACTGGGGAATTAATGAAAATAATTTTGTTGAAAAAGATGGTATCCAATATGTGATTGTCGATGAAAAAGCAGTAGTAACAAGATATGTAGGAACATCAGCATATGTAGAAATACCTACAACAATAGAATTTAATGGAAAAACATATGATGTCACAAGTATAGGTGAAAGAGCATTCGAAGAGTGTGAATTTTTAACAGATATCACGATTCCAGATAGTGTCACAAGTATAGGAAGCTATGCATTCGTATATTGTATTTCCTTAGAAAGTATCGTCATTTCAAATAGTGTCACAAGTATAGGAAGCTATGCATTCGAATATTGTATTTCCTTAGAAAGTATTGTCATTCCAAGTAGTGTCACAAGTATAGGAAAAGATGCATTCTCTGATTGTGATTCCTTAATCATCTATTGTGAAGTATCATCAAAACCAAGTGGATGGAGTAATGATTGGAATAGCTATGGTGGAACAGTTTATTGGGGAGTTAATGAAAATAATTTTATTGAAAAAGATGGTCTCCAATATGTGATTGTCGATGAAAAAGCAGTAATAATAAAATATGTCGGAACATCAACAAATGTAGAAATACCGACTACAATAGAAATTAATGGAAAAACATATGATGTTACTAGTATAGGGAACTATGCATTTTCTTATTGTAATTCTTTAACAAGTATCACAATTCCAAATAGTGTCACAAGTATAGGAGAAGGTGCATTTAGAGGTTGTAGTTCCTTAGAAAGTATCGTCATTCCAAATAGTGTCACAAGTATAGGAAACTATGCATTTGATGGTTGTAGTTTCTTAAAAAGTATCACAATTCCAAATAGTGTCACAAGTATAGGATATTATGCATTTTTATGGTGTAGTTCTTTAACAAGCATCATCATTCCAAGTAGTGTCACAATTATAGGATATGATGCATTCTATGGATGTAGTTCCTTAGAAAGTTTAACCTTACCATTTATAGATAGATATTTAGGATATTATTTTGGAGCAAACACATATGAAGATAATTCTACCTATGTCCCGGAATCATTAAAAACCATAATTATATTAGGAGGAACAAGTATATCAGAGTATGTATTCTATAATTGTAGTTCATTAACAAGTATCGGTATTCCAAATGGTGTTACAAGTATAGGAGAAATGGCATTTTATAATTGTAGTTCCTTAGAACGAGTAAACTATGAAGGAACAATTTCGGAGTGGGCAAGTATTGATTTTGGTGATCAATATGCAAATCCTTTATCAATGAAAAAACTATATATCGATGGGAAACTATTTCAAGAAGAGAATATAGTTTTAGAAGGAATAGAAAAAATAGGAACATATGCATTTTCTAATTGCGATTTTATTAAAACAATCACCATTCCAAGTAGTGTCACAAGTATAGGATATTATGCATTCTATGGATGTAGTTCCTTAACCATCTATTGTGAAGCATCATCAAAACCAAGTGGATGGAGTAATGATTGGAATTACTATGGTGGAACAGTTTACTGGGGAATTAATGAAAATAATTTTATTGAAAAAGATGGTATCCAATATGTAATAGGCAATGAAATAGCAGTAATAACAAGATATGTCGGAACATCAACAAATGTAGAAATACCAACTACAATAGAATTTAATGGAAAAATATATAATGTA
>CANQCZ010000065.1 GCA_947591215.1 uncultured Bacilli bacterium
ATGGCGGATCAGACGGGAATCGAACCCGCGGTCTCCTCCGTGACAGGGAGGCATGTTAACCGCTACACCACTGATCCGTAATGGCGGAGCAAGAGAGACTCGAACTCTCGCGCCGGAGTGAACCGACCTACATCCTTAGCAGGGACGCCTCTTCACCAACTTGAGTATTGCTCCAGCGTGCCCGTATAATATAGCATATCGTTTTTTTTATTTCAAGTAACTTCTAAGAATTTAACGTATTTGGTTGTTAATTTAATAGGCTTTGGCAAAAAGCACTACTTTTTTAGCCTTTTTGCCACAAACAGGACAAACATCTCCGATAGGTTCTTGATTGAAGGGCATACAACGCGATGTAGCGTTAGTGTCTTGTTTAATCTTGTTTTCACAAGCCTCATCGCCACACCACATCATCTTCACATAACCGCCTTTTGTTTCTAAAATTTCTTTAAACTCATCATACGAATGAGCTTCGGTTGTGTGAGATAAAAGATACGTTAAAGCTTTTTTATACATTTCATCGTGAATCGTATTGAGTAAAGTTGGAATCATCTTTTCAAGATCTTCAAGTTTCACTTGCAATTTTGATCCATCGTTACGCTTTCCGACAGTCACTAAATCTTGAGCCAAATCGCGTGGTCCGACTTCGATTCTTAACGGGACCCCTTTCATTTCGTATTCAGAGAATTTCCATCCCGGCGAATGATCCGAATCATCAATTTTAACTCTTAATCCTAAAGTTATAAGTCGCTTTTCGATTTCTCGCGCTTTATTTAACACACCTTCTTTTTGCATTTGAATCGGAATGATAACCACCTGTGTCGGAGCCACATAAGGCGGTAAAACCAAACCATTATCATCACCATGCACCATAATAATCGCACCTAAAAGTCGCGTTGATACGCCCCATGAAGTTTGGTGAACAGGATGCAATAGATTATCGCGTCCCAAGAAGCGAATATTAAAAGCTTCCGCAAACCCGGTTCCAAAATTATGGGTTGTTCCTGATTGGAGGGCTTTTCCATCAGGCATTAAAGCTTCGATGGTATAAGTTTCTTTAGCCCCGGCAAATTTTTCCTTTTCTGTTTTTTGTCCCGTGGTAAAAGGAATCGCCAAAAGATCGCGTCCCATGCGATTATAAACTTCTAACATATCTAAAACTTCCGTTCGGGCTTCAAGTTCCGTTTCATGAATTGTATGCCCTTCTTGCCATAAAAATTCACTGCCTCTTAAAAATGGACGTGTGGTTTTTTCCCATCTGACAACTGAACACCATTGATTGTATTTTTTCGGTAAATCACGATAAGAACTTACAATTTTAGCATAGTGCTCACAAAATAATGTTTCACTAGTGGGACGAATGATCAGTTCATCATCCAAAATGTTATTTCCACCCTTAGTGACTATTGCACACTCCGGAGCAAATCCTTCAACATGATCTTTTTCTTTTTGAAATAACGATGAAGAAATGAGCATCGGCATATAGACATTTTCATGACCGGTCTCTTTAAATTTTCTATCTAGATAATTTTGAATTTGTTCCCAAATTGCATATCCATATGGACGATAAATGATAAAGCCCTTAATCGATGAATAATCCATCAATTCTGCTTTTCGGCATACATCAGTATACCATTGGGCAAAGTCAACTTCTTGAGCGGTAATCGCTTCATTTTTCTTTATATCTGCCATAGATAATAACCTCGTCTAATATTATAGTAACTAAACATTTTACAAGCAAGAAAGAAATCGTTCATTTTGACTATGCTAGTGCTTGTCCCCAATTAACCGGTCGATTAGAAGAATTCCACGTCTCACTCCATCCATTGGGTTTTGTTTGAACTTCACAATTGATAGTTAAATTTGAGCAATTTCCAAAAGCATCGTCGCCGATAATTAAAACACTATTTGGAATCACGATATTCGATAAAGCCGTACAAAACGCAAACGATTCTTTGCCGATTTCTTGAAGCCCTTTTGGAAGAGTTAAACTATTTAATGAATCACAGTCATAAAAAGATGAAGATCCGATGCTTTTAAGGCTTGATGGCAAACTAACTTCCGATAAAGAGTGACATTGTTTAAAAGCTTCTCCGGCAATCGCGGTGGTTTTCGAATTAACATTTATCGATCTTATAGATTGGTCTTTAGTTTTTATAAAAGCCACATAATTGTTATTAACGTTTCCTAGATAATAACCATTACCATCAAATTCGTAATAGGTCAAATTAGGACAATTATCGAAAACGTGCGATCCGATGTGTGTAATGGAATTGGGAAGAGAAATATCAACCAATGACGAAGTATTATAAAAAGCGTAATCCCCGATGCCTTTAACAGTGTATTCAATATCGTTTACACTAATTTTTTCGGGAATTGTAATTTCTTTAATTGAAGTAAGGCGTTCTGTAACCATCGCCCCATCATTTTTCAAAAGATATTTTAAACCATTGCTAGTGTAAAGATCTTCAGATGCAACATTCCAATAAACCGGGCGACAACTGGAATTAAAAGAACTATCCCATCCTTCAGGCATCGCTTCACTTTGACAATAGATAACTAGCGAATAACAACCGTAAAAAGCTTGATGACCGATATAAGCGATTGACGAAGGTAAATAGATTGATTTCAAAGCTCCAAAACCCGCAAAAGCATAATCGGCGATAATTTGCGTAGACGTATGGATAGTCGCCGATGCAATTGAACTATTGCTTCCGTATACTAAGGCAAAATGGTCATCGGTCGCACTTTGCAAGTAATAACAATTACCACTTAAAGTATAGTTAAGACGACTGCAGCCTCTAAACGCATTTCTTCCGATACTTTGTAAAGTATCCGGTAAAATTATCGAAGTGATCTCATTGCAATTTAAAAATGCGTCGGTAGCGATTCGAACAACCGGTCTATTTAAAATTTCCGAAGGAATTACCACCTGTGTTTGGTTTCCCAAATACTTCGTGATCGTCACTCCGGTTTCCGTTACTGTATAGTTGTAATCGCTTTGATTCCAAAAAGCATAAAGCGTAATATTTGAAGTTACCACATCTTCAGAAAAATTCCAAAAATCATCACCATTTTTAGTTTTAGTCCACCCTACAAAATCATAATCGTTTCTTTTCACGGTCACTTCATAATCAAGCAAACAATCCTTTGATACTTCCAAAATAAAACTTGATTTATTGTTTTCAAAATAACCACCATTGGAATCAAAAGTAACCTCATAGTAATTTGAAAGTGAAGATGGCGAATAATTGGAACTAGTAGATGAAGAATTATCATTACAACTAGTCAATAAGGAAAATAAAATGCTAATAAATGCGATTATTTTAATTTTTTTCATAGTTACCTCGAATTTTATTCTTTAACTAAAGAATAACTTCTTTGACGATACAATGCAAGAAAAAGCCTTTTGATTGATGCTCATCAATTTAGCAAATAAAAAGCGTGATTATTCACGCTTAATAAGTCTTCTTTCTGATTTTACCATCTTTTTTATGGATCGTATGGGTACCATCGTTTCTTTCGGCTAAATCTTTAGCGTACGCGATTGCTTCTGCTTGAGTATCGAATAATTTGATGGCTTTTTCACCTTTAGCAAATTTCACTTGCCATTTACCATCCTTTTCTCGACGAGAAACATGGTAATTTTTCTTCATATTCTTTTTATCTTCTTCGACACTTTTATCTTCCACGACAACTTCTTTTTCTTTAGTCTTTTTAACTACTTCTTTCGCTTCATCTTTTTTAGTTTCGACTTTTTTAGG
>CANQCZ010000066.1 GCA_947591215.1 uncultured Bacilli bacterium
ATCTAATAAAATCCATTCTTTTTCTTGCTTAGATAAATTCTTACCATGAACGGATTTAGAAAAGATATATCCATCATGTGCTTCAATAGAAGCAGCATAAATATTCCGGGCACAGTTTAAACCCTTATCCGCGACTTGCACAATTTTAGAAGTAATATCAAATCGGCTTTTTAAATTTTCAATGTTGTCTCTAATCTTAGGCTTTTCGGATTCGTTCCCGGGAAATAAAGACATCCCGATAGGAATTTGATCTTCGTCTAATAAAAGTGCTTGACCAATTATAGGTAAATGTCGTTCTTCTTTAGAAGGACCATATTGTCGATCTTCTTTAGGTAAATCAATTTCAAAATAATAATTAGTACAATCGAAATAAGCTTTTGAAGTATTTCTTTTCCATCTATCAGAAATCTTAATATTAAAAAGTTCGATAAACTTTTGATAATCATCACCAATATAATTAATCGTATCGAGTATTTGATCGTATGAAAAAGTTTTGGCACCATACAAATCAGGCATTACTTTTTCAAAAGCTTTATGTTTAGAACCAGGATTAACAATTTGAGCATAAATCATAGAACGAACAAAATCAGATAAAAGAAAATGAAATTTTTTATTAGTAGACATTAATCTAAAGTATTCGTCAGGATCCAAGTAATCAATCATCGATTTAATTAAGAAATATCCTAAATTTTTCGAAGAAGAAAAGTCACCGATTTTTTTATCTTTTAAAGATACAGAAGACTTATTAAGATCATCAACGATTTTTTGAGCATATTCAATCGGATTAGAAATCCCATGTTTAATCAAATCGGAAGCATAGCCAATAACTTGATAACTTTTATTACGACCACCTTTACCGGGAACATAAAAAGACTGATAAATTTGAAGATATAGACCTTTAGATCTAATGTTAGATTGTTTTAAAAAATATCTCATAAACCACCTCGGGAAACAAAACACGTGAAACACTATATATTATAAAGCAATAAAAAAATATTTTCAATACTTTTACTTATTTATTTATAAATAAGTAATTTATCCAAAATATTCACTTATCCTAAATTTTATAGTGCTAAATCCTAAACACGGGTCTACTAGCTTTCCAAGCCAGCCCCTTCAGCCACTTGGGTATTCCTCCAACGCAAGATGAATTATACTATAAAAGATTTAACTTGTCATTAAAATTCTTTTTTTCTTATCATAAACTTAAGACAAATTGAAGAGAATGATATAATATTCAAAAAGAGGTCTTAGCGATGAAAGAAATCATCATTACTGAAAAAGAAGCCGGTCAACGAATTGATAAATTAATCAGAAAAACTTTAAATGAAGCCCCGCTTAGTTTTATTTATCGACTTTTTCGTCTAAAAGATATCAAAGTCAATGGAAAAAGAGTTGACATTTCTTATCAAGTTTCAAAAGATGATAAAGTTACAATTTATATTACAGATAAGCAATTGCAAGATTTTATTAAGCCGAGAATTACCGCTAATAATTATAGTAAATTAAATATTATCTATGAAGATGAGAACATTTTAGTGATCAATAAACCATCGGGAATATTGGTACACGGAGATTACGAAGAAAAAAGGATTACTTTAGCCAATCAGGTTTTAGGATACCTTGCTAGTAAGAATGAATTTGATCCTACGATTGCTAGTTTTATTCCTTCACCGGCTCATCGATTGGACCGAAATACTTCCGGGTTAGTATTTTTTGGAAAAAATATCGAATCGTTACAATGTTTAATGGAATTATTCAAAAATAAGAATGCACTTGATAAAGAATACTATGCCTTGTTGGATGGAAAGGTTTTAGAAGAAGGGCATATTGATTTACCTTTGATCAAAGATGAAAAGAATAATGAAGTTCGGGTTGGTAGCATCAAAAATGGGGCTAAAGAAGCACACACTTCTTATCGTTTGTTAGCTTTTAAAGATGGTTTCAGTTTAGTAAAAGCTAAATTAATTACCGGTCGAACGCATCAGTTGCGAGTTCATTTTCAAGCAATTGGGCATCCGATAGTCGGCGATCGAAAGTATGGTAATATCAAAACTAATCGCGAGTTTAAATTGAAATATGCATATGATCATCAATTCTTGCATGCCTATCGAATTTTACTAAAAAATGTCAATGGTAAGTTAAATTATCTTTCAAATCATATTTTTAAGGCTGAATTTCCAAAAAAAGAAAAAGAAATTATCGGTCTTTTATATGGAAATGATTTATCTTTTTGATATACTATTAATGAAAATGGAGGCTGAAAATGGATTTTATAACAGTTTCAAATATCTTAATTGCCATTGCGGTTCTCATTTTATTTTTTGAATTGGGTGCCTCACCCGTTAAATTGAAGCGTCAAACGTTCAGTTTGCTTCTTGCTTGCGGTTTAGAAGCGCTACTGATTTATCTTGAAAAGATATTGAGTTTTCTTCGTACTTTTCGTGAATTATTTGTCACAATAGTGACAAAAGTCATAGATAAATTAGGAAATCTTTTAATTCCTTGCGAAGAATCGGCTAAACCTTTGTTGGCAAGTATACTTTATTTTGGGTTGGCTTTTTTGATTTTTTATTTCATTATGCGGTTTGTAAGCCTTTGTTTATTTAAAGATAAATATAATATGAAAAGAGTGAAAAAGGGTATCGATTTTGTCTCCTTTTTTATCCATTTGCCATTGATTGTATTAAATGCTGCTTTATTTATGAGGGTTGCTTTAGTACTTACGATATCGCTTCGGCACATTACGTATTTAGAACCCGGATTTTTAAATGACATTTTTGTGACTGTCGAAAATTTTGTTAAGGGAGGATTGAATCTATGAAAAAAATTGATAAGACAATTCTCCTAGCGGAAATGTTTGGTGCCGATACTTCGAATTATGTGGCATCGTATGTTGCTCAAGTTGAGCATTCTTTGGCATATGCCGAGTTACAAAAAAACATTTCGGCAAATTCGAAATTTTTCTCTTCATCGACTTTCATGGTTAAAGATATTTATGAAAGCATCAATTTAAAAGAAATCGATAGTGTCGAAGAAGCGATGATTGCTTATGGTAAGATAAACTACGCTTTGAGATTGTCTAAGGATACGAATCAAATTAATCCGCTTTTATACTTTGTAAATAAAAAAGAATCGCGTAAACTTGGCGAAATCACGATGGAATTTGACGGCAAGCAACGCGCTTTGCAAGAGATTGCAGACGATAATAATTATACAGTTCGCTTTAAAATCGATCGCTTCAAACGGCTTTATGAACGTTGGGTAGTCGATGCTTTGACGATTCTTATCAATCCGATGAAAGTGATAATGTATAAAAGAAGAAATCTTCCTAAACGTAAAATATACAATAAGACCAAAAAAGGAATATTAGTTGGAGCAATTATCGTTTCTATTATGGCTCTTGGCAGTTTGTTTTTTTATCCGTTTCTTAAACTTCAAAACATCAATAATGCTTTATATTGGACTGCGGGAATCGCATATGTAGTATTTTTATGTGCGGTGTTTTTATTGGATATGCTTTTTATGTACGATATCTCACGAAGGCGTAAATTTTTAAAGCGATATACGGAAAGCTACCAAATGTTGATTAAAAATGGCACTAAGATTATCGATGAATTTAATGAAGATAAAGCCAAACTTTATTGTGACGTTATCGA
>CANQCZ010000067.1 GCA_947591215.1 uncultured Bacilli bacterium
GTAAATTTTGCGGTTTCAAATGAATCGGAAACACCCATTTTACTTCAGGTCTTAGCGGCGACTTTATTGATTGAAATCTTTAGAATCGCGATCATTCACACTCCGAGTTCTTTAGTATCCGCGTTATCGTTAGTCGCGGCGATTATCTTAGGACAAGTATCGATGGATTTAGGTTTATTCTTACCGGAAATCTTGCTTTTTGTAGCGATCAGCGCTATCTGCGGCTTTGCGACTCCGAGTTACGAATTATCTCTTACAAATAAAGTTGTTTCTATTGCATTAGTAATAATTTCTTCGATTTTTGGTACTATTGGCTTTATAATTGCGACGACGATACTATTTCTGTATCTCGTTCAAATCAAAGTGTTTAATCTTCCGTATTTATATCCGTTATGCCCATTTGATTATCGCAGTTTTAAAAACGTTTTTGTGCGAGAGTCGGCACATAAAAAGCAAAATCTTTAGTTTTATTTGGGATTTTAAATTCACTCGTTTATAATATAAACGGGTGAAAACTATGCGTGTCGTTTTACAGTTGGTAAAAGAAGCCGAAGTTGTAATTGAAAAACAAGTCTTTTCTAAAATCGGGAAAGGCTTTTTATTGCTTGTGGGATTTGAAGAGCACGATGACTATACTACCGCCTGTAAAATGATCGATAAAGTGATTTCGTTAAGATTATTTCCCGATCAAATGGGAAAAACCAATCTTTCTTTAGATGATATCGGTGGTGAAATCATGTATATTTCGCAGTTTACCCTTTATGGGGATATCAAAAAGGGACGACGACCTTCATTTGTTAAGGCGATGAATAGTGATGAGGCGCGTAATTTATACTTGAAGTCACTCGAGTATTTAAAAGAGAAGTTTAAAGGCTCAGTCGCTCAAGGAATTTTTCAAGCGGATATGGAAGTTAGTTTAGTAAATGATGGACCCTTTACTTTGATGATTGATAGTGAGGAATTGTGATGGAAAAGAAGATTAAAGTTCTCGTTGGGCTTTCTGGGGGAGTTGATTCCGCGATAGCCGCTTATCTTTTAAAAGAGCAAGGCTATGATGTTGCAGCGGCTTTTATGCGAAACTGGGATGCATTTGCCAACAATGATTATCTCGGTAATCCGACAATCAATGATTCGATGTGCCCTCAAGAAGCCGATTATAAGGATGCTGAAGCGGTCGCTGATAAGCTTGGAATTCATCTTTATCGCATCGACTTTATCAAAGAGTATTGGGATGAGGTTTTTTCATATTTTCTCGATGAATATCGGAAAGGTAGAACTCCTAACCCCGATATCTTTTGCAATAAATATATTAAATTTGATGCGTTTTTAAAATTTGCTTTAAAGAATGGTTTCGATTTAATCGCCACCGGTCACTATGCTTATCGCGTCGATCGTTCAAACGGACGAGTGGAGCTTCATAAAGCGTTTGATCAAAATAAAGATCAAACTTACTTCCTTTCCCAAGTGAGTGAGAAACAATTGTCTTATTGTTTATTTCCGTTAGGAAAAATCGATAAAACCGAAGTCAGAAAAATCGCGCATCAGTTGGATTTGTCGATCGCTGATAAAAAGGACAGCACGGGGGTTTGTTTTATCGGAGAACGAAATTTTAAATTATTTTTAAATAATTATCTTCCTGCTAAGCCCGGTGATATTGTTGACATTGTAACGCAAGAAGTGGTAGGACACCACGATGGAGTCCTTTATTATACTTTAGGGCAGCGCCGCGGATTAGGAATCGGAGGATTAAAAAATCGCACGACCGATTCGTGGTTTGTTGTGGCTAAGAATGTTAAAAATAACATTCTTTATGTAGCCCAAGGCGAAGAAAACGAATATCTTCTTTCGGATCAAGCCATCGTTAAAAACATCAATTGGATAGGAGAACCTTTTGAAAGTTTGCACGTTGGTTGCAAATTCCGTTATCGTCAAAAAGATCTTCCGGTAACGATCAATTATATCGACGAAGAGACGATTGAAGTGATTTACGATGCGCCGTATAAAGCGGTAACGCCCGGACAAGCCGCGGTGTTTTATGACAATGATCGCCTTTTAGGTGGTGGCATTATTGAAGAAATCTATTTTAAAGGGCAAAAGAAAAATGTTTAAAACGACTTTATGTTTTGAAGATAATCTTTATCCTAATCATGGTTTTGATCACGTAAGGGAAGTTGCAAGGGGAATCGTGCTTAACGAAAAAAATGAAATACCGCTTCTGAAAATTTATTGTGATGATATTTTCGGACATCGCGACCATTATGAAACTCCGGGTGGTGGCATTGAAAAAAATGAAACTAAAGAAGAAGCTTTAAAACGTGAGTTAAAAGAAGAAATCGGGGCCGAAGTAGAAATTATTGCACCTTTATTGGTTACCGAAGATTATTATAATTTGATAAAACGGAAGACGATTTCTTATTACTATCTCTGCCGCTTAAAATCATTGCATCAAAATAATCTTCTTCCGGAAGAGAAAACTTTTATTAAAGGCATGGTTTGGGTATCTTTAGATAAAGCGATCGATTTATATCAAAACGCGATGATAGGAAAAGTAGCAAAACTAATTCAACAAAGAGAATTGCCGGTGTTGTTGATGGCCAAAGAAATGATCGATAAAGCCAAATAGCCGGCTTTATTTTTTCTTTTTAATGAAAAGAACTAAAGATAAAACAAGAAGCGATAAAGTTCCAACACTTAACGGAATTATATATAACGGGAAAGAATCTTTACTGTGTGAATCGGTTGCTGAATTTTGAAAATTGTTTTCGCTGGTATTTTGAGAATTATTAAATGAAGTGGAAGTTTCGCTTGATGAAGATAGAGATGAATCGTTAGCACTAGTTAAGTCTGAAGAAGTTTCTATGTTTTCAGAATCAAAACTAGAATTCGATGAAGTATCATCTGATGAGGAATTTTCAAATAATTCTTCGTCGATAAAATCTAAGTATCCAAGAGCCACATATTTACGATATCGTGATTTAAAAGAATTTAAGTCTTCGCGTAAAAGAAGCTCTTGACTTGCTGGAATCATAAAATCGAATTCCTCGTGCAACATCGCCCAAGCGTCTGAATCGAACGTACCTAATTCAGTTGTCGATATAAAGAAAAGACTATAAGCTTCAGCTTGTTGACTAGGAGTGAAAAAATTAGTGGTGCCATCATATTCGATAGCGTCTTTATTTGTTACAAATATTTCTAAAGTTTTACTTAAGTCCAAATAGGTAATCGTTAGATTTTGTAAACCCAAGCGAGAAGCATCATAGGTAAAAGTTACTTCTTGAGAACTTAATAATCTTTGTTTCCCATATTGATCTCGATAGAAAATATTTAATGAAGAAGCATCAAGATGATTTTTAAAAGGAATTTTATAATCGAAGTTTGAATCGTCGATTATGAGTTGCGGTGTTTCTAACCTTGACACAGTAAGAGTACAAAAGGCTTTTTTATTATTGCTAGTAGTAGCGGTTAAAGTAGCATTGCCATCTTTTAACGCGGTTATGGTGCCATTAGAATCGATAGTGGCGACATT
>CANQCZ010000068.1 GCA_947591215.1 uncultured Bacilli bacterium
TTGTTTTAGCGGTACTTCCACCTTTGTTTGACGGATTATGGACCATGTGGTTGCATCGAGCACTATCATTTTTAGTGGTCTCGTGTCCGTGTGCTTTAGTGATATCGATTCCTCTATCATTCTTTTCGGGAATCGGCTATGCTTCAAAACATGGAATCCTAATAAAAGGCAGTACATATATCGAGCAAATCGCGAAGTTAAAAGCAATATGCTTTGATAAAACAGGTACTTTAACTAAAGGCAATTTTACAATTATTGATAAAAGTGCTGCTGATGAAGGGCGGATGATGCAACTTCTTGCGTCACTTGAGCATAATTCTTTACATCCGTTAGCGAACGCTATTGTCACATCATATGATGGTGAATTGAAGGAAGTAAAAGAGTATGAAGAAGTTGCCGGAATGGGACTTAAAGGAAAAATCGATGATAAAGTCATCATCGCCGGAAACGATAAATTGATGGAACAATTTAACATTAACTATGCTAAAAACGATTCATTTGGAACGACGATCTATGTCGCTTACGATAATCAATACTTAGGATATGTGACGGTCGGTGATGAAGTGAAAAAAGAAGCTAAAGCCACAATTGAAAAACTCCACGATCAAAATATTAAAGCGGTGATGCTTACCGGAGACAAAAAGGAAAATTCTTTAAAAATCCAATCTTATTTGAAACTCGACGAAGTACATTATGAATTGATGCCACAAGATAAAGTCAGCATCTTCAAGACGATAAAAGAATCGATGGATAACGACAGTAAAATTGCCTTTGTCGGCGATGGTTTGAATGATGCTCCGGTTTTAGCATTAAGCGATGTGGGCTTTGCAATGGGGGGACTTGGTTCTGATGCCGCGTTAGAGGCTAGCGATGTCGTCATTTTAAACGACGATATTCAAAAAATCCCTTTAATCTACCGCTTGTCGAAACGGACGATAAGAATCGTTAAAGAAAATATCATCTTTTCAATTGCAATCAAAATCTTGGTTTTGATTCTTTCGACTTTAGGTTACACTAACATGTTTCTTGCAATCTTTGCCGATGTTGGAGTGGCACTTATCGCTATTTTAAATGCGATGCGAAATCTCGTAATTAAAATCAAACAATAAAAAAACCACTAAAAAGAGTTCTTAGTGGTGCTAATAAATTAAGCGAATCTTTTATAAACGGTTTTATCTAATATGAACCTATAAAGTAGTAATTATTAAACATTACAAAAAAGATTTATCATTTAATTTATTTAGATTCAAAATAAAATATTTTTCCGATGCGTTTTTTGTTTTTATCAAATACATAGTTTTTAGGATTTCCCATATATAATATTTCTGCTGATCCTAATGAAGACTTTATTATTAATATATTACCTTTTTCGCCGACATTACATACATCATCATATATCTCATAATTCCAAGGATGCCAATGTGTAATATTAGTATGAGATTTATTATTTTTAAAAACACCAAAATAACCTTCATCATCTTCCACTTCTATTTCATATTGGACATCTTCAAAAGTCCAAATAATCTGTTCGCCATTTTTCAACTCAAATTTACCACCGAGTTTTTCATTTTCTAACATCATTTTATATAATGTTTCAGTTGTATGTGGAACAATCGACAATAGTTTTTTATTTTCATTTTTGAAAGCTGTATTGTAATACTTTACAACATAAAGTGATTGAGGAAGGTTATCGATATCTAGATATTCTTCGTCAAAATAATTTCTTAATACTAAAATTTTTATCGGCAATGCGACATTATGATCGAATAGTTTTCTTTTATTATTAATAAATTCATCTATTGATATATATATTTGTATATTTTTTTCCTTATATACTATTTCGTATTCACCTTTATCTATATTAAATATAATTTCATTAAAATCAGGGAAAATGAAAATATTGTTTTTAAAAACGAAATATTCGAATCCGGTAGATTCAACTCTGAAATATTGAATAGGCAATTTCTCATTAATCGCATAATTATAAAAAATATAATTATTACTAGTAATAATTGTTTTATTATAAGATCTTTTATAATTTTGATAGTAAGCAGATTTTTTATAATTTTTGCGATTAGAAATAGCTGAATATGGCGTTATAAAGCAAAATAAAATAAATCCTAATAAAGAAAATAATACTATTCCTAATGAAATAATGGGCGAAAATAAAATTATCAGAAAAACTGCTAAAACAATTTTATACCATTTCATATTTTACTTCCTCCGTATAATTTTAATATAAGAAAAAACAGGTTTGACCTGTTTTTTTAATCTTGACGATGATGCGCTTCAAATTTTTTTCGTTCCGCGGTATTGAGAATTTTTTTCCGCATTCGATAAGCATTTGGAGTCACTTCGACGAGTTCATCAGTATTGATATAATCGAGTGCTTCTTCCAAAGAAAGATGACGAGGGCTTTTTAAAACGACAGTCGTATCTTTCGAAGAAGAACGCATATTAGAAAGATTCTTTTCGCGAACCACGGAAACGCCTAGATCCATATCGTAGCGATTTTCACCGACGATCATCCCTTCATAGACTTCAACCCCAGGTCCGATAAACATCGTGCCGCGCTCTTCGACATGTTGTAAAGCATATGGTGTCGATTGACCACCATCCGTGGCTACTAAAACACCGATTTTACGTTCTCCGACGTTTAGTTTTAATTGCTTGCGATATTCTTTAAAAGTGTGATTGATAATTCCGTATCCTTTGGTTAAGGTCATGAAATTAGTCATGAAGCCGAGTAATCCACGCGAAGGTATCACATAATTGACACGAACTTGATCTTCATTGTATGACATATGAACTAATTCGGCACCGCGGGAACCTAAAGCTTCCATTACGGAACCAACATAATCTTCCGGGCAGTCGATTTGCACGTCTTCATATGGTTCACAAGGATCACCATCGATTTCCTTAATGATAACTTCGGGTTTAGAAACTTGTAATTCAAAGCCTTCGCGTCGCATATTTTCGATTAAGATCGAAAGATGCAATTCACCACGTCCCGAGACGATCCAAGTTTCGGAATTGGGAATTCGTTCAACTTTCAAAGAGACGTCGCGTTGTGTTTCTTTGTAAAGACGTTCTTCGATTTTACGGGCAGTCAATTGTTTGCCGTCTCGTCCTGCGAAAGGCGACGAGTTGACTCCGAAAGTCATTTGCAAGGTCGGTTCATCGATATGAATGAAAGGGAGAGGACAAGGTTTATTGAATTCGCAAATCGTTTCACCGACGCAAAGGTCGGGTAATCCGGCGATAGCAACAATATCCCCGGCTTTAGCCTCTTGAATTTCAAGTCGTTTTAAACCTAAAAAACCATAAAGTTTTTGAATGCGAAAATTTTTAGTCGTGCCATCTAAACGGCAACATGTGACCATGTCGTTAGTTTTAATGACTCCGCGATTGATGCGACCGATTCCGATTTT
>CANQCZ010000069.1 GCA_947591215.1 uncultured Bacilli bacterium
TCTTCAATTTTAACCCATGAAAAAAGAGATGCTTTTTAACCTCTTTTTTCAGTTAGGTTTTTCAACATCCCCTTTTTTTTATCTTGATCTAAGTTATATTTTCTAGGACCTTTTTTGACATTTTAAATAGCGTGGCAATGATAGATAAATAAAAAGGCACATTTTAATTGACTTAATTCTTATTTATGATATAATGTAAGAAAAGTAAGAATAATAGGAGAAACATTTATGAACAACGAACAGGATAAATTTATATGGACTACTAAAATAACAAGCAAAGGTCAAATTGTTATTCCAAAACAAGCGAGAGAAGTATTTGGCTTTAAAGATGGAGATACATTAATTTTACTTGGTGATAAAAGTAAAGGCATTGCAATTGCAAAATACGATGATTATTTAAAATTTGCAGAAGAAATTTTTAAATTAAAGGAAGACAAAAATGACAACAAATAATATTATTGAAATTAATCATTTAAAAAAATATTTTAAAGACGTCAAAGCAGTTGATGATATTTCTTTTTCAATAAAAAAAGGGGAATTTTTTGCTTTTTTAGGTTTAAATGGCGCGGGTAAATCGACGACGATAAATATTTTATGTGGACAACTTAAAAAAGATGATGGGAATGTTGTTATTGGTGGCTTAAACTTGGATAATGATATTAGTAAAATCAAACCAAAACTTGGTACTGTCTTTCAAAATTCTGTTCTCGATTCAAAACTTACTGTTTTTGAAAATTTAAAATTTAAAGCAGATTTATATGGCATGAGAAAAGAAAAATTTAAAGAAAATTTGGATTATCTTGCCGAAACTTTAGAGTTTAAAGATATTTTAAATCGCGCTCTTTATAAATTAAGTGGGGGACAAAAAAGAAGAGTGGATATAGCTCGTGCTCTCATTCATAATCCTGAAATTCTGATATTAGATGAACCGACTACCGGACTTGATCCTAAAACAAGAATTTTAGTTTGGAAACTTTTATCTAACTTAAGATTAACAAAAGAACTTACCATCATTTTAACGACTCATTATATGGAAGAAGCCGATGAGGCAGATACGATTGTGATTATCGATAATGGGAAAATTGTAGCAAACGATACACCGAATAATTTAAAAAATAAATATGCTAATGATATTTTGAAAATATATAAGTATGCTGAACAATTTCCAGCCATACTAAATCAAAATCAAGTAAAATTTATAAAGACGGATAAAGCTTTAGAATTAGAATTAACAAATATCGAAGAAGCTAAAAATATAATCATTAATTATGGTAAATATATCTTTGATTTTGAAGTAGTTAAAGGAAAAATGGACAATGTTTTTTTAAACATAACTGGTAAAGACTTAAAGGAGCTTGCGATATGAAAAGTGAAATGAAAAAACTTTTAGCCTTAATAAACAGAAATATTAAATTATATTTCAAAGATAAAATGACCTTTTTTGTTTCTTTATTAACTCCGCTGATTTTAGTTGTTTTATTCTTAACGTTTTTAAAAAATGTCTATGCTGATACGATAACTGATCTTATACCAGAAGGAATAGAAGTTGATAAAAATACAATTGAAGCTTTTTGTGGCGGATGGTTATTTTCATCAATAATTTCTGTTTCTTGTGTAACGGTATCGTTTTGTTCAAATATAATGATCCTTGATAAATTGAATAAGGCAATTGATGATTTAAATATGACACCTGTTAAAAGATCAACGTTGTTAATATCCTATTTTATATCTAATTTTTTAACAACGTTTTTGATTGGTGTGATTGTGCTTATTATTAGTTTTATCTATCTTGGCTTTGTTGGTTTTTATTTAACCTTTTTAGATGTGATAATGCTTTTTGTATCAACATTTTGTATGTGTTTGTTTGGTAGTTTATTAGCATCAATTATTGGAACGTTTATATCATCACAAGGAGCACATTCAGCTGTATCTACACTTGTATCCTCAATGTATGGTTTTATAAGTGGTGCTTATATGCCAATATCCCAATTTGGAAGTGGAATAAGAAATTTTTTAAGTTTTTTGCCTAGCACTTATGGAACTGTATTGTTTAGACAATATTATATGAATGGAGTCATAAATCAACTACAAACCATAGAACATGTACCTTCAGAAATAACAGAACAAATTAGACTCTCGTTTGACGGAAAGTTAGTGTTGTTTAATAACACAATACCTACTTGGACTCTTTTTGCGGTTGTAATAGGAACGAGCATAATTTTATTGGGAATATATATTTTATTATCTAATTTAAAAAGCAAAAAAAATTAATAATCAAGAAGATAAGCACAAAATAAATTGTGGTTTTATGATTTACTTGCAACTATGTGCATTGTATCAAAATGGTACTCTTTTATTATGTTATTAACCTCATTTTTTAGATTGAAATATGTTATAATTAAACAAAAGAATGTTTTGTGATAATTTATATTTTAAAGTAAAAAAACTTAAACTTAAAATTAGTGGAGAAATTTATGAAGAAAGATAAAGAATTATATAAATTTAAGACTGATAATAGAGAAAATTTGTATTCATTATTGAATGACGAACTTTGGGTTTCTAATCTTTTAAATATGAATGATCCGACGGATTTAAAAATATATGTTAATAAGAAGACTATTAAATATAGAGACGAGGACATGATAAAATTTTATAATTTTTTAGCATCGGGTATTTATTGTATTTCGTTTACTACAAATTATGATAATGAAAGAATGTGGGATTATTATTCTGATGGATTTAGAGGATTTGTGTTATGTTATAGTTATTTAGACATTAAATCTACATTAGAAAAATATGGATTAAAAGGAAATGATAATAAAGTAAAATATGATGATAAAAGTTTTAATTTTACGAAAGTTTATACTAACTTTATCCAGAAAAAAAAGATTGATGAAGTTGTAGAATGGGAAGCGTTTTTTACAAAAAATCAAAGTTGGAAAGATGAAAAAGAATATAGATTCTCCATCAATACACCAGTAAATTTAGGTAGTAACGAAAAAGGATTTCTATTGAAAGATATTAAACCGATACGTATTATTGTTGGATTTAAAATAAATCAAACTTCGTTGAACTTGATTAAGAACTATTGCAAGAAAAATAAAATTAAGTTACAAATGTATATGCCAAGATTTGATAAAATTGAAAAAGATTATAAATTAATTGATCTTCGTTAAAACATAACTAGAAAAAAGTGGCAAATTAAATATAAAAGCATAAAAAATGGTTAATTATAAAAGCAAGTGCAACAAATAAAGAGAGAAAAAGGAAATAATGGAAAAAAAGCAAGAGAAGTGCGAAAAAAGGAAGAAAAGGTATTGTTAAACAAAGAAAAAAAGGCTAATATGAAGTAGAAGAAGGCATGATAAAAAAACTAAGTCCAAAAGAGATTTTTGAACTAAGT
>CANQCZ010000070.1 GCA_947591215.1 uncultured Bacilli bacterium
ACATATTGGATACCATCTTTTTCAATAAAATTATTTTGATTAATGCCCCAATAAACTGGTCTATTATAATTCCAATCATTACTCCATCCACTTGGTTTTGATGATACTTTACAATAGATGGTTAAAGAACTGCAGCTATAGAATACATCTTTTCCGATACTTGTGACACTATTTGGAATAATGATATTTGTTAAGGAACTGCACCCAGAGAATGCAGAGTCTCCTATACTTGTTACATTATATATTTTTCCATTAAATTCTATTGTAGTTGGTATTTCTACATATGCTGATGTTCCTACATATCTTGTTACTACTGCTTTTTCATCGACAATCACATATTGGAGACCATCTTTTTCAATAAAATTATTTTCATAAATGCCCCAGTAAACTGTTCCACCATAGCTATTCCAATTACTAGCCCATCCGCTTGGTTTTTCTGATGCTTCACAATAGATGGCTGAAGAACTACAATCATAAAATGCTCGCTCTCTAATAACTGTAACACTATTTGGAATGGTGATAGTGGTTAACGAACTACAATTATAGAATGCAGAGTCTCCTATACTTGTTACATTATATATTTTTCCATTAAATTCTATTGTAGTTGGTATTTCTACATTTGTTGATGTTCCGACATATCTTGTTACCACTGCTTTTTCATCGATAATTACATATTGGAGACCATCTTTTTCAATAAAATTATTTTCATTAATTCCCCAGTAAACCGGTCTACTATAATCATCATAATAATAATGATTCCAATCATCATCCCATCCGTTCGGTTTTGATGATACTTCACAATAGATGGTTAAAGAATTACAATCATAGAATGCACTGTCTCCGATATTTGTAACACTACTTGGAATCGTGATATTTGTTAAGGAACTACAACTAGAGAATGCATATTTTCCTATACTTGTGACACTATTTGGAATGACGACACTTGTTAAGGAACTACACCAAGAGAATGCCCATTCTCCGATACTTGTGACACTACTTGGAATCGTGATACTTATTAAGGAACTACATCTAGAAAACGCTCGCTCTCCGATACTGGTGACATCATATGTATTTTCTTTAATTTCTATTGTAGTCGGTATTACTACATTTGTCGATGTTCCTACATATCTTGTTACTACTGCTTTTTCATCGACAATCACATATTGCATACCATCTTTTTCGATAAATTTATCTCTAATAAATCCCCAGCAAACTGGGCGTGATGAATTCCAATTCTCATTCCATCCGCTTGGTTTTGACGCTGCTTCACAATAGATGGTTAAAGAAACACACCAATTGAATGCTCTTTTACCTATACTTGTTACACTACTTGGAATAGTGATACTTCTTAAAGAACTATTAGAAAACGCTCGCTCTCCGATACTTTCTAATTCACTACTATCTTCAAAAATTACTTTTTCAAGTTTTTTACAATCTTTAAATGCTTGTCTCCCAATTCGTTTGACACTTTTAGGTATCTTAACGATTTGAATTGTCTTATTTCCTTGATATTGTCCGTCTCTTATTTCTACTACACCACTTGGTATTTTTATAATTCCTGGATTAGACGAACGTTCTGTATTTGCATTATGACGTTCATTATCATCCATTTTATTTTTTAACTGTTCTATTTCTTCATTTTGTTTTTTTATCGTTTCATCGACTTTTTGTTGTTGATTATTAGAAAACTTGTTTTTATCTATTTCTTCCCTATGCAACTTTTCAATTCTTTTGATAATTTCTTGATATTGTGGTCCTTGACTTCCATCTATCCATTGTAATCCTTCAAAATATTGCTTAAAAAATTCAGTTCTTGCTATTCCTTTACTTTCTTCGTCTAGAATGTATTCAATACATGGTTTTTCAAGTTTTGAAGCATAATCCATCTCCTTCTGCACATCTTTGCTATACATCGATTTTTCAGAGGTAACTACCAAAAAATATTCACAATTTTCAATCGCAGATTGGATATTTTCATCATATCGTGTAGTATCATATGGTATATTTCTTTCCGATATCCAACAACTATTAAAACCATATTCTTTCTCTAAAGCTATTAATATTTCATCGACCTTTTCTTTATCTTGTGATTTATGACAAATAAAAACTTTTCTTTTAATATTGCTATGTAATGCATATTGATTTTTATAATTCTTGTATGATTTATCTAGTAAATCATTATATTCACTAAGGATTCCTCGATTCTGCAACAATTCAAATATCGTTTCTTGAGTATCAATATCCACATGACTAACCATGAAAGTCACAATTAATTGTTCATCATACTCATTGATGTCTGCATTGCTTAAAGATTTTATAAATTCTATATATTCACTTTGTCTTGAATGATTTTTTCGTTTACAAAATTTATAAAAATAATTGGCTACAATATCCTCTGGATCTAATTTTAATAAATCCTCACATAAGTTAATAACTTGGTCATTGCTAAAATTATCTTTTTCGATTTCTCTTAATAATAATTGACGTAAATTACCTTTTTCAGTTTCTTCTTGACTTAGTAATTGCGATTCGATGACATCTTTAAATTCGTAATATTGTCCATTGTCACGATAATGCGTTCGACATACATCACAGACATATAATTCTTCTTCTCGATGAACTTTATTGCTCCCACAGTTGGGACATATGATTATTTCTTGTTGTTGCATAAATCTACTCCTATGTAATTAAAAGTATGAAAGAATTTTGATAATAATATTAATAGTTAATTTAAAGTTGGTACCCCTTTTTCATAATGCCATTCATTACCCCAATAAACTGGTCTATCGCTATAATTCCAATTACTAGCCCATCCAATTGGCTCTGATGATGTTTCACAATAGATGGTTAAGGAATCACAATCAGAGAATGCATCCTCTCCGATACTTGTGACACTATTTGGAATCGTGATAGTGGTTAAGGAACTACAATTAGAGAATGCAAAATTCCCGATACTTTCTAATTCACTATTTGAGTCAAAAGCCACACTTTGTAATTGAGTACAATCTTCGAATGCATATAGCGCTATACTTGTGACACTACTTGGAATGACGACACTTGTTAAGGAACTACACCAAGAGAATGCCCATTCTCCGATACTTGTGACACTACTTGGAATCGTGATACTTATTAAGGAACTACATCTAGAAAATGCAGAATCCCCGATACTTGTGACACTACTTGGAATGGTGATATTTGTTAAGGAACTACAACTAGAGAATGCATATTTTCCTATACTTGTGACACTATTTGGAATCACAATACTTTCTAAAGAAGTACATCTAACGAATGCATATAGCGCTATACTTGTGACACTATTTGGAATGAC
>CANQCZ010000071.1 GCA_947591215.1 uncultured Bacilli bacterium
AAAATCTATTATTTAAAACGAAAATAAATTAAAATTATATTTTGCCAATAACTTATGTTATAATGCTCGAAGAGGAGAATCCTTATGTCTAATAAATATGTAATTATCACAGATAGTTGTTCTGATTTAACAACCGAAATTATCGAAAAATATCACTTACACGTGATTCCGATGTCCTTTAATATTAAAGGAAAAAACTATCTGAATTATCCTGATGAACGGGAAATAAAAACTCACGATTTCTATGAAATGATGCGTAACAAAGAAGTAGCCACCACATCACAAGTTGCACCTGGCGACTTTTTGAAAATTTTCGAAAATTTTCTTCAAGACGGTTACGATATTTTATCGTTGTCATTTTCAAGTGCCCTTTCTGGAACCTATAATTCCTCTTTAGTGGCTAAAGATGTCTTACAAGAAAAATATCCGGAACAAAAAATTGTTTGTGTCGATTCCCTTTGCGCTTCGATGGGCGAAGGATTATTCGTGTATTATGCCGCGAAAATGCAACAAGAAGGTAAAACCCTTGAAGAAGTGACCGCTTGGTTAGAAGAAAACAAACTTCATTTTGCCCACTGGTTTACGGTCGATGATATCGGAACCTTAAAAAGAGGTGGCCGTTTGTCGGCAACCAAAGCTTTTTTAGCGACTATTTTAAACTTCAAACCGGTTCTTCACGTTTCAGATGAGGGTAAGTTAGTTCCGGCTTTTAAAGTCAGAGGTCGTAGAAAATCAATTATGACCATCATCGAACAAGTGAAAGCGACCATCACCGATCCTGAGGGACAAACGATTTTCATTTCACATGGCGATAGTTTTAACGAAGCTAAAGAAATCGGCGATGAATTGGAAAAAAGTTTAAAAGTCAAAGTTATCTACAATTCGATTGGTCCGGTAATCGGAGCACACTCTGGTCCTAACACTCTCGCCGTGTTCTTTTTAGGAAATAAACGATAATCTAGTTACTTAATATATTTTTGAGTTATAATAACCATAGAGTCTATTTAGGAGGAATAATATGCCTGATAAAATAAAATTTTTCGCATTAGGTGGTCTTGACGAAAGCGGAAAAAATATGTTTGTCTTGGAAATAAATGGCGACATTTTTGTTCTTGACGCCGGATTAAAATATCCCGACAAGTACATTCCCGGTGTCGATACTATCATTCCAAAATACGATTATTTAAAAGAAAACAAACAACGTATCGTCGCTTTTTTGATAAGTCATGGACACGATGATCAAATGGGTGCTTTACCTTATATATACCAAGATATAAAGGCTCCGATTTATTGTTCCAAAATCACCTCTAAGATGATCGATTTGACCACCAAAGAATTTAAGTTAAAAGGTAATAATTACGACTATCACTTTATCGAAGATGGCGACACGTTAAATATCAAAGGTCATAAAATTCTTGTAGTTGGGATGACACATTCAATTTCCGGAGCCTTTTCGTTTTGCTTTGATACCGACCATGGCTATATAGTTTATACCGGTGATTTTATCGCCGATTATGGCGCTCCCAAAAATCATCGAATGAATCTCGCCTTATTGGCGGAAGTCGCTTCAAAAGGTGTCTTGTTATTGCTCAGTGAATCAGCGGATGCCGATAAAGTCGGTCACACTTCACCCTATCATCGACTCACACCACACATCGATTCGCTTTTTACCGATTCGCCAGGGCGCATTTTCATCGCACTTTATTCACAAAACGTTTTTAATCAACAAGAAGTGATCGATCTTGCTAACCGCACCAACAAAAAAATCATCTTCTATAATGGCGATAACGAACTCGATCGTGTCACTGATTTGCGGGACAAAGGTTTAGAAAATATCGATACCAAGGTAGTCTATCCTTTCAACGAAATCGAAAGACTTCGCAGTCAAGATACTCTAGTATGCATTTCCGGATCCGGAGAAAAATTATTTGACACTCTTTCTGAAATCGGAAATCAAGAAGACCGCAATCGCATTTTCAATATTGTCGAAAACGATACCTTTATCGTCGCTTGTCCTCCGGTTCCTGGCACTGAAACTTGTGCAACACCGGCTCTTGATAGTCTCTATCGAACAGGTGCCAAAGTCATCAATTTGACACGCAAAGACATCTTTTCGATGCACGCTAGAGAAGAAGATTTAAAAATGTTAATATCATTATTAAGACCGAAGTACTATCTTCCTATCAAAGGTGATTTTAAAAATTTGATGGCCAATGCTAAAATTGCTTTAAATATGAATATGCATTACAATCATTCAAATATATTCGTGTTTGATAACGGCATGGTTTTAAATATCGATAATGGCATCGCCAAACCCGATTTCAAAAATCAAATTCCAGTCGGCGACATCATGGTCGATGGGATGGATGTCGGCAATCTTAAATCAAGTGTGATTACCGAGCGACAAAAAATGGCAAATGATGGTGTTGTCGTTTTAGGAATTACCGTTTCATTAAAAGAAAAGAAGATCACTAATGGCCCGGATGTTCAAATGCGTGGGTTTATCTTCCTGAAAGATTCTGAAGCCATCGTTAAAGAAATCACCAATATCTTCGTCACTAATACCAATAATTTTTTAAGCGGAGCTTTCCCCACCATCGAAGAAACCGAAAACAAAATCAGCGATAGAATATTTAAGTATGTCCGTTCTCAAACCGGCAAAACTCCTTTGATTATTCCTCAAATTATCAATATCGATGAATAAAGCGGCAATCATCGCTTTTTTTATGAGTTTAATTAAAATCTAATTTACTTTGTCATTTTTTATCTTATTTATATTACTTAACATCTTTTTGCTACTAACAAGAAATAGATTGATGCAATAATCAATTTGTTTTTTTCTGAAATTTTTTTCATTAATTATAAATATTTTTGTTGAATATTATAAATAAAAAAAGTATACTCTTGTACAAATTTACAATTTAAGAACAATTGTAATTTTCTATATCTATGTAGAAACAAGGAGGAATTAATGAAAAAAAGTTTTGGTATTATTTTAATCTCTACTATCTTCTTAATAAGTTGCCAACAGGCAACAAATGTAGAAACCAGTGGAAATCCCTCGAATAATTCGATTTCAAGTAGCGAAATTTCAAGTAGTGAAATTTCCGAAAATTTAAATTCATCTGATACCTTCGAATTTGAATTTGATAAACACTATAAATCAGATACTTGGGATGAACAACTCTTAAAAGCGATTGCCTATTTCACAGGTGAAGAAAATAGTAATCTAGTTCCG
>CANQCZ010000072.1 GCA_947591215.1 uncultured Bacilli bacterium
TAAGTTGAATTATTTTTGATAATCCATAAAATATAATTGATAAGAAAATTACGGAGGTAAAAATTATGAATGAAGAATTGAAAATGCTAAAAGAATTATCGGAAGTCAATGGTATTTCCGGAAGTGAAAAAGAAGTAGTCAAAGTATTTCGTAAGTATGCAGAGCCGTATGCTTCGAGAATCGAATACGACAAATTAGGTTCTTCGATTGCATATCATCAAGGTAAAGAAGGAGAACCGGTCGTGATGATCGCCGGCCATATGGATGAAGTTGGCTTTTTAGTCGCTCGCATTGAAGATAACGGAATGTTAAGATTGCATCCAATCGGCGGTTGGTGGAATCATGTCGTTCTAGCGGAAGTGATGACGGTCACCACCCGAAGCGGAAAAGAATATATCGGTGTTACCGGTGCGCAACCACCACATGGTTTACCGGCTGAAGCTCGGGCTAAAGTTTTAGAGACGAAAGATCTTTATCTTGATCTAGGTGTTAAAGATGCAAAAGCTATCGCAGAATTAGGAATCAGAATCGGCGATACCGTCACTCCAAAGACTGATTTTAGAGTTTTAAACGACGGCAAGACTTTGCTTGGCAAAGCTTGGGATGATCGAATCGGTGTCGCTGTCGCTTTGGAAGTTTTAAAAAATCTTCATGGCGTCGATACTGATGCCACTATCGCGGCGTGTGGTACCGTGCAAGAAGAAGTAGGATTAAGAGGAGCAAGAACTTGTGCTTATCATGTAAAGCCGGATATCGCTTTCGCACTTGATGTAACGATGTCTTACGATTTACCGGGTTCACCAAAACTCGACACCAAATTAGGAAACGGTGTCGCTTTATCGGTCTGCGATGGTAGTGTCATCGGTCATCGCGGTTTATTCGACTTTGTTGAAGATATCGCCAAAAAGCATCACGTTCGTTACACTTACGATATGCTCACTGCCGGTGGTACCGATAGCGGGGAAATTCATAAACAATACGATGGAATCATCACGATGACAATCTCGCTTCCTTGCCGTTATTTCCATTCGCACGTTTCTTTGATCGATATTGACGATTTCCACGAAGCGGTCAAATTATTGACTGAAGTGTGTAAGGCGATTAACAAAAAGACCTTAGAAGATTTAAAAGCTTCTAAGTATCAATAAACCATAAATAAGAAAACTAAAATTACGCTTTGACTTGCGCTTTGAGTTCTTCAAGCAGCAGTTCGATCTCTTCTTCCGAAAAGATCTTGACTTGATGTTCGCGCAACAAGCGGGTTGTGATTCCTTCTCCGTCGATTAAAGTGTGACTGAAAGTCCCATCGTAGATTTTCTTCACACCGCATGACGGAGATTTTTCTTTGCTCAAAACATATTTAATATTTTCGTTTATGATTAATTCTTCCGCCAAAGTCGCCCCTAAAAAGAAATTCATCGTGCGATCTTTATTATCAGAAGAGATGACCATCGGTCCTTTGATTTCACTGGGAGTGCGAGGAGTCGGTAATTTGCCGGCAACTTCAGGACAAAAAGGGATCAGTTTGGCATATTTTTTTAATTCTTCGATTTGTAAGAGGTAATTATTGCTTCCGTCGTATTTGACATTTTGACCTAAAAGGCAGGCGCTGACATAAACTTTTATCATAAAAACTCCTTTATTTAATCACATTTTATCATATATAATGAAATATGGTGAAATTTATGGAAGAAATTCGCGTAATTAACATTCATGGTAAGGATATCGTGTGTTATTTAGAACCACGATCTTTTACGCGTCTCCATTTTTTTTACAGCTATGGGGAAATTATCGTCAGTTATCCGCCTCATTATAATCTAGAAAGATTAAAGACCGACTTAGAAAATGCCTTTTCGAAAAATAAGATTAAAAAATTTTCCTCAGAACACCTTATCGGTACGGATTACATCTACATTTTAGGAGTTCGTCACCGCCTTTTAAGAAGCGATTATTATGGGGAAATATCGAAAGAAGATATCGTTTTTACCAATTTAGAAGCGATTCAAAAAAAGTTGAAAAAACTCGCTTACGATATCATCCTCACTCGTGTCAAACATTATGAGCAAATAATGAAAACGTCAGCTCATAATATTAAAATTACCGATTGTTATACCACTAAAGGAAAAAACTATATCGCTAAAAAATTGCTGATATTTGATTATCGCTTGATTCATTTTTCCGTTGAAATCATCGATTCGGTGGTCGTTCACGAATTGGCTCACGATTTTGTCGCCAATCACAGTGCGGATTTTTATCGTGTCGTCGAACATTATTTACCTAATTACAATGAATTACATCAAAAATTGACCTATGGAGTAAAACAATGAAAGAACTCAAATTCGAAAGTAAAAATAATCAAAGAGTGAAAGATCTTGTCGCCTTTTTTAAAAAAGGTGGTGCGAAAGAAGAAGGATTAATCGCTATCGAGGGAAAGGATTTTTTGGATTTGGCTGTGGAAGAAAAATCGCTAGTAGCCCTTATAAGCGCTTTTCCATGTCCGTTATATCCGGAAGTCACTCATGTGGTGCTTCCTCAAGAAATACTAAAAAAACTTTCCTTGAATGACGATGCCAACGCTTTATTGGGTATTGCAAAACTCACTTATCATCAAGAAGTAAAAGGATCGCGCTTACTATATCTTGACGATGTGCAAGATCCGGGGAATGTCGGAACCCTAATAAGAACCGCCTTGGCGTTTTCTTACGATGGGGTCATTCTTTCTAATAAATGCGCTTCGCTTTATAATCGCAAAGTAATCGCATCAAGTAAAGGTGCCATATTTAAAATTCGAATATATCGTGATATACTATTAAAGACGTTCAAAGGACGATACACGATCATCGCCAGTGCTTTAAAAGGTGCAACTGACTATCGAAATGTAGAAATACCTTCGAACTTTGTGTTAGTTTTAGGCAATGAAGGGCAAGGTGTTGAGGCTACAAATCTTGATATAGCCGATGAAATTGTCTATATCCCACAAGACCATATCGATTCGTTGAATGTTGCTGTGGCCGGCGGAATTCTGCTTAATTATTTTAGAGGTAATTAATATGAAAAGAGTGTTAATATGCGTACATGGTTTTATGATTCATGATGATCA
>CANQCZ010000073.1 GCA_947591215.1 uncultured Bacilli bacterium
AAATGATAGACATTCATCGCATCCAATAAATCGCGCGAAAGCGGTAACTGCACTTTGAGTTCCTCGTCGATCGGTTTTCGTTGGGCTTTGTATGATTCTAATTTTTCGTGCCTAAAGGTCTTTTTCCCGGTATCGAAAGAGACGAACAATGAATCGCCGCTTTGCAATTCGTGAATGATGGAACTCATCATGTTTGAAAAGGCGTAGATGGCGTTAGTCGGTAATCCGTCTTTTGTCCGCATCAGTTGTCCGGTAAACGACGTGGCGTAATACGCTCGAAAAAGAAGCGAATTTCCATCGACAATGTAAATAGTTTTCATGTTTAGTCCTCCAATGATTCAATCGTTTCCGCTAGCAGTTGCTCACGATCGTTTTCACGTTTTAAATGTCCTTCGATGATAAGGCCCATGCCTTTTTTCAATAATTGACCGGTAGTACGATAAAGTTTGGCAAAAACGATAACTTCAAAAGTACTGTTATCGTCATTCATGACACAGATAGCCATCGTTTCATTCTTTTTGGTATTGATTAAGCGAACGTTTAAAACGATTCCGACGACTTTTATGCGATATTGCGTCAGTTGTTGATTAAAAGGTAAAATATTTAATTTTTTTATCTTTTCTTCATAACGGTAAAGAAATGAACCTGAAAGTAGAATTCCAAGACACTCGTATTCTTGTTGATACTTAATGATTAAATCTTCCTCTAGCACGTCAAGATGAGGGGCCACCATTCTTCTTTCTTCATCGCTTAAAAGAGTAAGCATCGCTCCGTAAGATTGATAATATTCTAAAAGAATCGGAGCCTGATGACGCATCGTAGCGCGATTCAAGGAAAAACCATCCAAAGCGCCGCTATTGATCAAAGCGATGAGATGAACGATTTTTAAATTGCCCGAAGCATTTCTGGAAACAAAATCGATAAAGTCGCTGTAAAGCCTTTTCTTTCGTTCGAGTAAAATTTCTTCAATGATATTAGAAGGGAGATTTTTAATCGATGAAAAGGGCATAATCAGACCATCCGCGGAAATTTCATATTGAGTTGTCGATAAATTGATGTTAGGCAATAGTAAGTGTAAGTGAAAGGGAGCAAACTCTTTTTTTATTAAAGCATAATGAGCTTCATCGAGTAATTCTTGATCGAGATACGAAGCAAAAAATTCCTGTGGATAATTGGCCTTTAAATATTGCAGTTGATAAGAAATCATCGCATATGCGACCGAATGGGATTTGTTGAATCCGTAATTGGCAAACCGATCGATCAAATCGAACACTTGAATGGCGATTTGTTTATCGACACCGTTATTTATCGCACCATCAATAAAATCTTGACGCAACGATTCCATCTTTTGCGCATCTTTTTTAGAAATCGCGCGCCTGAAAATATCGGCTTTGCCTAAATCGAATCCGGCGATAGCTTTGACGATTTCACTGATTTGTTCTTGATAAATGATAACCCCATAAGTCGGTTTTAAGATAGGTTCTAAACGAGTGTCTAAGTAAGTCAAAGGCAGATGATTATTTTTTCTTTCGGCATAAAGAGGAATCGAATCCATCGGACCGGGGCGATATAACGCCAATAACGCGACAAGATCATCAAACGAATTGATGATGATCTGTTTCATCGCAAGGCGCATGCCGCTTGATTCCAATTGAAAGATACCAAGAACCAAGTCGCGTTTAAAAAGCTCGTAGGTTTTAGAATCGTCAAGCGGAATGTTTTCAAGTTTGAAAGAAGGATCTTTGGCGTTTACGCGCGAGACGATTTCTTCAAGTAAAGTCAAGTTACGTAATCCCAATAAATCCATTTTTAGAAATCCTAACGATTCTAAGATACTCATATCAAATTGGCTCACTAAGTGGTGTCCGTCTTCTCTTACGACGGGAATCACATTTTGAAGGTTTTCATCGTTTAAAATAATGCCGGCGGCATGCATTCCGCGTTGTCGCGGAAAGCCTTCGATTTTAGATGCCAAAGTGACGATATTCAAAAAATATTGATCTTTTAATAGATCTCTGAATTCTAAAGAGGCTTTGTAATTTTCGCGAAGCGTACCATTATACAATCGCATTTTCGAGCATAGTTCATTGATGTCTAACTGATTGAAAGAAAAGACTCGTCCGATATCCCGTAAAGCTTGCTTAGCGCCGATTGTTTGATAAGTGACGATATTGGCCATCTTTTCTTCGCCATAAAATGAAGCGATGTAATCGACTACTTCTTGACGGCGTCGATCGGAAAAATCGATATCGATATCCGGCATCGACATCCGGTAAGGATTCAAGAAGCGCTCGAATTGTAAATCGTATTTTAAAGGATCAATCGTCGTGATTTTCAAAGCGAAGCTTACAAGACTTCCAGCGGCAGAACCACGCCCGGGACCGACAGGAATTTGATGGGTTTTTGCAAAATTACAATAATCCGCGACGATCAAAAAGTAGTCAAGATATCCCATCTTTTCAATCACATCGAGTTCATAATTCAAGCGATTAATATATGTTTCTTGAACTTCGCCATAAAATGATTTGAGATTTTTAATCGATAAATCAAAGATATATTGACGCTTTGAAATTTCGCTTTTAAGCGGAAATGATAAAAGCTTTCCGCGTTTTTTAATCAGTTCAAATTCTAGCATTTGCGCGATTTTTAAAGTATTATCAATTTCATTTGGTTTAAAAATCGACCTTAGTTTTTCTTCATCTTTAAAATAATAAGGACCACTAGCTGTTGTCTTAGTGAGTTTTTGATCGTTTTTAATCGCATTTAAAATTTCTAAAACGATCGCATCGTCTTTAGTAGAATAAAGATGTAAGTTAAAAAAAACGATTTCGCAATGATTTAAAGATGCAAAACTACGAATCTTATTGGCGAAAAGTAAATCATTTTTGGTGTAGATTTCGAGCCCTAAATAAAAATCATCGAAAAGATCGATTAAATTCAAGACGAAGTGTTGCCAATTTTGTTCGTTGGTCTTAAAAATTTCGACTACTATTTCATTACCTTTAGTAGGAAGAATAGCTAATAAGCCTTCATGATATTTCACTAAGTCTTGATAAGGTAATTCTAAAGAAGGATAATCGTAGATTAAATTAGT
>CANQCZ010000074.1 GCA_947591215.1 uncultured Bacilli bacterium
AGAAATGGTCATCTTTTAGGATTTCCAACAGCTAATGTTTTACCTAAATATGCTTATGTAATGCCAAAAAATGGTGTCTATGCAGCGAAGGTGATTATAGCCGAAAAAGAATATATGGCGATGGTAAATGTCGGTATTCACCCGACAATCGATGCTCTTGAAGAAAAGATTATCGAAGCTCATATTCTCGATTTCAACGGAGATTTATATAATCAGGAAATTAAAATTAAATTTTATCATTATCTTCGTGAAGAAATTAAGTTTGATTCTTCAAAGGAATTGATTTGCATGTTGAAACAAAACGAACAAGAAGTTCGTGATTACTTTAAAACTATCAATATAAAATAAAAAAAAGATTATAAATGGTTGCATCGGTTGTTTTAACAAGTTATATTATAAAAGCGACTTATGCGTGGTTTATCGATTCTCCACGATTTTCTATGAATAAGTTAAGAAAGCTAATAATAGGAGGATAAAAAATGGCATTAGCAAAAAAACAAGTGGAAGAGATTATCAAGAAGTACGGAAAAGATGAACATGATACCGGTTCAAGCGCAGTTCAAATTGCTCTCTTGACCGCACAAATCAACGCTTTAACTGAACATCTTAAAGTTCATAAGCACGATCATCACTCTCGTCGTGGACTCTTCGTTTTAGTTGGTAGAAGAAGAGGGTTGCTTGATTATATGAGCAGTAATGATCATGACGCTTATTTAAAATTAATCGCTGATTTAAATCTCAGAAAATAAAAAATAAAGTAGCAGTTTGAAGACTGCTATTTTTTTACTTTTTTTAATTCGGGGAAAGAGTGACTAACGCTAATTATATTTTAATGAAATGGTTTTTTTAAATAAGCGTTTTGTGGTACTTTTATTTATCTCTAACTATTTAACTTTGAATATGGTATACTTTTTTTACCGAAGAAAGGAATAAAACATGGCTCAGGTACAACTTGCAGACCGCTTAGGCAATACTAAAAAGAAACGCCTTGGTTTTTCATGGCTATATTTTTTCTTTGGTCCTTTTTATTCATTATTTCGGTTAAGAATCATTTCAGCGATTATATTAGGTTTATTATATTATTATCTATTGCCGATTCCGGGAATGGAGTTTTTTGTGAAATATTTCAATATGATTCCACTTCCTAATGAGATTTTAAATTATGGAACTAAAATATTGATGGGATTTCGCAAACCCCGATATATGATTTTCGGCATCACTTTTTTTGCTTTGATTCATTTGTATTTTACTATCTTCATCGAAGGGTTTATGCTCAAAAGATATCTTCGTAGAAAAGAGTTATTGCCGCTTAATGAAAGCGATGCCCGGGTGTTAATCAGTTATCGCGTCGTCAAAGTTTCGGTAAATTTGGCTTCATCGTTTAGCATCAAAAATCTCGACAGCTATCAAATTGCTGAAAAAAATTGGTATCAACAAAACCAACAACGCTTGAATCCGGGGATTAAAAGAATAGATACAAGCACTAGTTATATCAATACCATTTCACCACTTCCCAATCGTTTGAACGATAATGAAATAAAAAAGGTGCAACTGATTCAAGAACAGCTTGAAAATCTGCAAAATCAGTTTAATG
Organism: uncultured Bacilli bacterium; assembly: GCA_947591215.1. Lineage (GTDB taxonomy): Bacteria > Bacillota_I > Bacilli_A > RFN20 > CAG-449 > CANQAG01. Next base: position 1,595 of record CANQCZ010000074.1, read on the forward strand.
CAGGATTGATTACCCTCGAAGAGTATGAAAAGAAAAAATCGTCTTTAATTGCGGAGAAATATCGAAAATGATTACTTTGAGAATTATTTTAATTATTTTAATTATCATTATGGTTTTTAGCGGGGCAATCGCCACTAATCTTGAGCGACAAAGTTTAAAGCTTCCCGGTTTGATTTTAGTTTGTGGTGCCTTTGTAAGTGGACTTTGCTTTGTGCTATGTGATGTTTTATTGGAACGCAACGCTTTACAATTTCCACTAGTTCTTTCATTGACGGGTGGATTATTAATAATTACCCTCGTCACTTCGATTGTCGTTTATTTTATAAAAAAAGCCAAATAAAAAGTGCTTTTATGATGTGCGAGCAAATTAACACATCAATAGAAGCACTTTTTTAATTTTATTTATAAATCGCTTGAAAGAAGTTTATTGATATAAATTTTCATGCCGAGAACGACTGAATTTAGTGGTTCTGGAGATATACGGACCGGAATGTTCAGGGCTTTTTCCATTTGTTCGCGAAGTCCCGATAACAAAGCAGTTCCGCCACAAATAACGATTCCCGATTCCATAACGTCACTGGCTAATTCCGGTGGCGTCATTTCTAAGCAATCGACGATAGCTTCAGTTAAATTGTCGAGTTTTTTAAGCAAAACGGCTTTTAATTCGGCAGTAGAGATGATGACAGAATGCGGTAATGAAGAAATAATATCGCGACCGGTCACTTCGACAAGGCGATTTTCAGGATATTGTTCCACAGAACCGATTTTCATTTTGATAAATTCCGCAGCTTTGGTTCCGACAATCAAATGATGTTTATTTCTTAAATAACGCAAAATGGCTTCATCAAGCAAATTTCCGGAAAAGTTTGCGGATTTAGTGATGATGATATTTCCGTTTGAAAGAACGGCGATATCGGAAATGCCTCCACCGATATTGACAGCTAAACAACCTTTAGGCGATTCGATGTTAATGCCAGATCCGATCGCGGAAAGTTTAGCGACACTTTCGATAATTACTTTTTTGGCACCTAATTGATAACCGGCTTCAAGCAACGCTCTTTTTTCGATGATGCTTATAGCATTTGGGGCAGAAAAGACAATTGTCGATTTTCTTAAAACTCTCGAAAGTTTAATACTTGAAAAAACTTTTTTTAAGTATTGAATCGTTAAAGTCAAATTTGCGATATGACCATTTTTAACCGGAGATAACACTCTGACATTATCAGGAGTTCGGCCGATTAATTTGCTAGCTAAATAACCTATTTCTAAAATTTTATGATTTTTTGTATTTAATGCCAGAAGAGTAGGCTCGTTGTAAACAAGACCTTTTTTATAGACATAAATGAAAGTGTTGGATGTTCCAAAATCAATGCCGATGTATTTTTTCATAAAAAGCACCTCTTCAATTTCTTTTATGATACCACTTATTGTTTGTAATTTCTATAACTTAATTATTAAGTGACATCATTCTTTATAATTATATAATAAT
>CANQCZ010000075.1 GCA_947591215.1 uncultured Bacilli bacterium
CGAGCGACGATCACTTTAAGTCCGACCTTGACGTTAGGAGCGCCGCAGACGATTTGATGAATTCCGTATTTTGGACCTTCATCGACCTTTAAGATATGGAGATGATCGCTATTTGGATGTTCGTCGACGCATAAAATTTCACCGATCACTAGATTAGAAGCTTCCGCGAGTTTAGTGACACCTTCCACTTCAAGTCCGGCGAAAGTCAATTTATGGACGATTTCATCGGTCGATAAACCCGATAAATCGACGAATTGTTTAAGTAAATTCAAGCTGATTTTCATAAGTGACCTCCTCAACGTTTAAACTGCGTGTTAAAGCGCATGTCATTATTGTAAAAGCGGCGGATATCATCGACTCCGTATTTGAGCATCGCCACCCGTTCAATCCCGATTCCAAAAGCGAAACCTTGATATTCATGCGGATCGAAGCCACACATTTCTAATACGTGAGGATGCACCATTCCGGCACCGAGAATTTCAATCCAGCCTGTCTTTTTGCAAAGCGCACACCCTTTTCCGCCACATTCAAAGCACGAGATGTCGACTTCAACCGACGGTTCGGTAAACGGAAAATACGATGAACGCATCCGCACTTCGCGTTTTTCGCCAAACATCGCTTTGGAAAACAATTCAAGGGTTGCCAATAAGTTTCCCATATTGATGTTTTTATCAATGACTAAGCCTTCGATTTGACCGAATTGATGAGAATGAGTCGCATCATCGTCGCGACGATAAACTTTGCCGGGCGAAATGATTTTAATCGGACCTTGTCCCTTCTTTTCAAGCATCACGTGTGCTTGAACCGGGGAAGTTTGCGAACGCATCAAAAGCGTCTCGTCGATGAAGAAAGTATCTTGCATATCGCGAGCCGGATGATCTTTTGGCACGTTTAAAAGTTCAAAATTGAAATGATCGCTTTCGATTTCCGGTCCTTCGGCGATTTGATAACCCATGCCGACGAAGATGTCACACACTTCATCGATGATTTTGTTGAAGAGATGTTTGGAACCTTTTTTCAAATCAACTTCCGGGAGCGTGTAATCGATCACTTCTTTATTCAAGCGTTCTTCAAGGGCTTTCTTTTGAAGAGCGGCCTTTTTGCTTTCAAGCGAAGTGGTGATTTTAAAACGGATATCGTTCATGAATTGCCCGAATTTAACTTTTTCCTCCGCTTTCAAGTCTCGCATTTTGGACATGAAAGACGAAAGTTCGCTCTTTTTGGAAAGGTAGCGATTATGGATATCTTGCAAGGCCTCCGAAGATTTGGCATTTTCGATATCTTCAAGCGCTTGCGAAGCGATTTTTTCAATTCTTTCGTTCATATTTTATCTCCTTACAAATGTGTATTTATTATCATATATCTCGCCTTTAAAGTCAATGTGAGTACAAGTCGAATATTGGCTTATCAAAGATTTTTGAGAAGGTTTTGTACGCGGATAAACTCTTCATCTAATGGCGCAAAGAATTCCATTTTCTCTTTAGTGCGGGGATGGATAAAGCTGAGTTTATAGGCATGTAACATCTGTCCTTTTGAAGTGTATGGTTGTTTTTTAAAACCATAGGTCGTATCGCCGACTATCGGATGATGAATATAGGCTAGATGAACTCTAATCTGATGGGTACGTCCGGTTTCCAAACGACACGAAATAAAACTATGATTTCGATATCGTTCTAAAACTTCGACGTAAGTGATAGCTTCTTTACCTTCTTTAACATCGATAGTTCGCTTCAAACGATCGTTTTTATCTTTCCCCAGCGGAGCGTCGATTTTGATCTTCGTATGGGGAATCACCCCTTCGACTAAAGCGTAATATTCGCGGTGCATCGTCTTATCTTTCAATTGCTCTTGCAAAAAAAGATGGGTGGTATCATTTTTAGCGACCACTAGAAGACCTGAAGTGTCTTTATCGATTCGATGGACAATCCCGGGGCGAATAACCCCGTTAATCGACGATAAATCTTTGATGTGATATAGTAAAGCGTTAACTAAAGTATTTCCGTCATAATGGCCGTTTGAAGGATGGACAACCAATCCTCGCGGTTTATTGATTACGACCAAATCTTCATCTTCGTAGATGATGTCAAGGGGAATATCGCGCTTTTCAACGGTCAAAACTTTCTCTTCTAGATGCATGAAGGAAATGGTGTCTCCTTCCTTGACTCGATAAGAATTTTTGACTTTTTTGCCGTTAACAAGACACCCGCCTTCGTCGATCGCGTGTTGCACATACGCGCGTGTCCGATTTTTTAAATGTCTTAGGGTCACTAAATCGACGCGTTTATCATCATCGACTTTTTCACAAATAAAGATGACGTTATCAATCATTTTCCTCTTCCTCTTTGGAATTTTTAGACGCAGAATTTTTGCGTTCTTCTAAAAAAAGCGCCAGAAGAATCATCAAAACCCCGATTACCAAACAAGAATCGGCAAGATTAAAAGTCGGCCAATAGAAATCGCCGAATTTAAATTCCAAAAAATCGACGACGCCACGATTGTTATATAATGCGCGATCGACAAGATTTCCAAAGCATCCCGGAATCATTAAGAAAAAGGCGTAACGCGAAAGCTTTGACATCTTTTTCCAATAACGAACTAACGCGAAAATCATCAAGCCACCCCCGATAAGTGAAACTAACGGAAGCAAGATTCCGGTCCCGCTTAAAATTCCGGCGACGGCGCCTTGATTAAACACTAAAGCGATCCGGAAAAAATTCGGGATGACGGTGATCGCCGCACCTTCGGTTTTCAAAACGTTTAAAACCACGGCTTTCGAGACGATATCCGCGATGAATAAGACTAATATAAGCCATAGTCCGCTTGTAAAGAAAAACTTTAAAGCGCCTAATATTTTTGCTTTATTCACCCTTAATCACCTCATGGCAACGAGTACAAACATGATGTTCTTCATACGTATCTAAAGTATCGAAGTAAGCCCAGCATCGTTCGCACTTTTGACCCTCGTGACGTTCGATTTGCACGGTGCAATGCGGATAGTCTTTTCCTTGCTCTAAGTTAGCGACCATCTTCACTTTAGAAACGATGAATAACAATTCCATACTCCACTTAGGATC
>CANQCZ010000076.1 GCA_947591215.1 uncultured Bacilli bacterium
CCATGATGATTGTTCAAGATTTTTTTGACAAATATTTTAGCGCTTTCTTCCGTGATTAAATTTTCCGATTTGTAGCAGACCCGACCGCATCTTTCGACTTTGCGATATAGATCTTCACTATCGATCTCTTCAAAACTTGGTTTAACGACAATCATCGAAATGCTCCTTTACATAATTATAAAAAGACTGCGGATCGCCTTTTAAGGCGATTTGATTTTCGTGGTGGTGACGGGAAATCAGGCAATCGGTCACAAGATAAGTCTTCAACCCCAATTGAGCGGCGATCATATCTTCTTCAACGTCATTACCGACCATCAGGCACTCTTCGCCCAATAAATGCAACTTTGTAAGAATTTCTTTATAATATTCTAAATGCGGTTTGGCGGCATGAGAATTTTCTTGATAAGTGACAAATTCAAAATCGGCGATATCAAGACGGGCCCACTTGATGCGCTTTTCAATCGCAATTCGCGGAAAAACCGGATTGGTGGCGATGACTAGGCGATAGCCGCGTTCCTTTAAAAGTTTGACCGCATTTACCATTTCTTCTTTAACCCACACTGCTTTTTTTACCATCTCAAAATTGGTTTTATAATACGCTTCAAAATTGATAAAATCAGCTTCAGCCGTGGCTTGATCTTTACGAAGTTCCGTAAAATAACGCTTGTAGGAATCGTAATTCGTGACGTTGGGATTAGGATTAGCGATCATCATGTCGAGGGCTTTAAAGATCATGTTTACCCCATCTTTAAACGCTACCGGCGTAGAAAACGAAGCGATAAGACCCGGAAGATAAATTTCCAGAAATTTCTCTTCATTCATGCCCAGCAACGTTCCGTCTAAATCAAATAACACCGCCTTAATCATTTGCGTAATTCCGCCTTGAAAACGTTGTTTAAATCGGAGATGATCTTCGCTTCGCATTTAGCGATCTCCTCGCTAGTCATCGTCTTATTGCAATCGCTGTAGGTGATCGATAAGGCGAGCGATTTTTTATCATGTTCTAGCGGTAGCCCTTCGTAAACGTCGAAAACCGAAACGTCGCTCACTAACGGATAACCGCTTTTTTTGATTTGGCGAATCATTTCTTTCGCTAAGACATTTTTATCGACCACTAACGCTAGATCACGGCTGACGCTAGGATAACGCGAAATGCCTTTCATCTTTAACGGGCCGACTTTCAAAGCCATAAAGGCGCTTAAATTGACTTCCATCACGTAGGTTTCACCCATCTTTTCTTGATACTGAGGATGAATTTGTCCAATGACTGCGACCACTTGATTTTGAATCGTAACTTTAACGCTGCGTCCCGGATGGAAATAAGGAGACGCTAAACGAGCGACTTTATAACGCGATTCTTCAATACCAAGTTCCTCCATAATCATCAAGAAAGCTCCGTATAAATCGTAAAAATCATACGGGCGAGTCTTTAATTGACCGCGCACGTGGCAAGCGCCGTTTAACGCGGCGACAAGCGCGGTGTAACGCGATGTTTTAGTTTGAACTTCGCTGACTTCAAAAAGCGCCAAATCGCGATTTTGATGATCGAGATTATACTTTAAAGTATTGAGACACGAGACGATAAGCGATCGTCTCACGACACTATGTTCAACCGTCATCGGATTTTTTAAAATGTACGGCTCATCTTCATTTAATAACACAAACTTTTGATCTTCTTCGGGAGAAATCAAAGTGTAAGTCAAGATTTCGTTGTAGCCATTAGCAATCAACATTTCACGAATTTTAAGGCGTTTTTGTTGTTCAAAAGTAAGTCCGCCGCGCGTCGTTTCCATCATCGGCAACCGCGATTTGATAGCTTCAAACCCGACAAAGCGAATGACTTCTTCTGAAAGATCGGCATCGCACTTTAAATCGATACGGTGGCTAGGGATCGTCGCTTTGAAGTGATCTTGATCTTTGTCAAATATCACAAGGCAATAAAGACGTTCGAGGATCTCTTTGATTTTGCTTGGTTCAAAGTCGGTGCCTAAGCGATTGTTGATATAAGAGACACTGCATTCAATAACAGTAGGAGCAATTTCTTTTTCTCGATATGAGACCGTCTCATAGATTTCTTTTGCATCGGCTAATTCTTTTAATAAACTCACGGTCAAATCAAGCACGTAACGATCTTGATTGGGATTGATACCTTTTATAAAACGCGCTGAAGAATCGCTCGATAAACCGGTTTTAATCGTGGTTTTTCTAATGGTCGCCCCGTGGAAATAGGCCGCTTCAATCGCGATGTTTTTACTATTGTCGTCAACCGCGCATTCTAAAGCTCCCATCACCCCGGCCAAACAAACGTTGTGACCTCCGTTAGTGACTACAAGATCGCCCTTTTCGATTTGATACGTTTTTTCATCTAAGGCCACAAAATCACTTTCGACATCATCTTTAACGATAAATTCACGGGAAGGCAATTTATCGATATCGTACATATGCAAAGGTTGCCCGGTTAAAAGCATCACATAATTGCCGATATCGACGATGTTGTTGATCGAACGAATATTAGAGGCCATCAAGTAACGTTTCAACCACGTCGGCGATTCTTTGATTTTAAGATCTTTGCACACCTTTAATGAAAATTGATTGCATTTAGAAGTAGCGCTAGAAACTTTAAAATCGCTTTCTTTCAATTTTTCTTCTTTAAAGGTTGGTATGTTTAAGGGTCGATTGAAAAGACTTGCCAATTCTTTGGCTAAAGAAAAAGCCGCCAAACAATCAGAACGATTGGCTAAGACATTGATGTCTAATACCTCATCGTCATATCCTAAATATTTTAAAACTTCCTCTTCACCGACTGGTGCGCTAGGATCCAATTCTTCGATTCCGCTAATTTGTTTTTCACTTAGATAAGTCTTATCGACCCCGAGTTCGACAAGCGAACAACACATGCCGTCACTTTCGACATCGCGGATTTTAGACTTTTGAATCGTGACTCCTAAACGCGGTAAAACCGCTTTTTCGCGAGCGACGATCACTTTAAGTCCGACCTTGACGTTAGGAGCGCCGCAGACGATTTGATGAATTCCGTATTTTGGACC
>CANQCZ010000077.1 GCA_947591215.1 uncultured Bacilli bacterium
GCAAAAGCACTTTCACCAATCTCAGTAACTGGTAAATCTTGATAAGTACTAGGAATGACAATGACTTCTTCTTGACCAGCACCCGTTACAGTGTAGCCTGTTGTATTTCTAACATAGGTTAAACTTTCAGTAGCATTAGGCGCTTTATCTAACCATGCTGCATAAAGAGTAATATTAGAATTAACGCGATCAATATTAAAATCCCATTCTTCAGCGTTTTCATCTAATGATTTATACCATCCTTTAAAAATTAAATCACCTTTAGTTGGATTGTCTGGTCTTTTTAAAGGGTTGCCTTCTCTTACTTGAACGCTATCAACAGCACTTCCACCTTGGCTATCAAAAGTTACTGTATAATAGGTTGCTGGATCAACAAATGTTGAAGAACTATTGATTGTAGATGAACTATTTGAACTACTTGTTTTTTGTTTAGAATCGTTTTCATTACAACCCACAACAAATAACGATGTTAATAATAGACCTAATGTTAAAATACTTTTTTTCATTTTTTTCACTTCCTTATCATTTTTTTGTTATTTTTTACCATTTTTTCTTTTCGTTTTTACCGTGATTTTGCTTTCTTTCTTCAACCATATGAGCAAACCATTCGACCATGCTAGGATCATTATGAGAAAAGAAAGCACTATTAGTTTCATCAAGCGTAGCAATTCGTTTCATTTCTTTATCAGTTAATGTAAAATCAAAAACATTGAAATTTTCTTGCATCCTTTCAATATGGGTAGATTTACAAACAGCCATGACACCTCTTTGCATTAACCATCTTAAAATCACTTGGGCATTACTTTTATGATATTTATCACCAATTGATTTTAAAACAGGATTGGTAAACATATCTTTTCTACCTTCGCCAAATGGTGCCCAGGCCTCCATTAAACAACCATATTTTTCATTCCACTTTTGAGCTTCAACTTGTTGATTAAATGGATGTGTTTCAATTTGATTAACCATAGGAGGAATTTCACTAAATGAAGCAATATCAACTAATCTATCAGGATAAAAATTAGATACACCTATTGCTTTAATTTTTCCTTCTTTATATAAATCAATTAAAGCTCTATAAGCACCATAGACATCTGAAAAAGGTTGATGCAATAACATTAAATCAATGTAATCTGTTTTTAGTTTTCTTAATGATTCTAAAACAGAAGCTTTTGTTTCTGCATAACCATAATGCTCTACCCAAACTTTAGAAGTAATAAATAAATCTTTTCTAGGTAAGCCACTTTCAACAATAGCATCTCCTACAGCTTCTTCATTAAAGTAGGATTGTGCCGTATCAATCAAACGATAACCAACTTTAATAGCATCTAGAACACATCTTTTAGTTTCTTCAGCAGGTATTTGATAAACGCCAAAACCAAGCATTGGCATTTTTATTCCATTTCTTAAAACCTTATACTCCATCTTATTTTAGACCTCCTATAAATTTTAAATGTTCCTCAATACTTTTATTAAATAGTCCTGTTTCAAACTTCATCTTTGCATCGATTTTTTTACAATCTTTTAATGAATTAGTCATATATTGAGGATCGTTTGTATAACTATTAGCAAATAAATAAACTTTTCCTTGAAATCCTTTTATTTGTTCTAAAAAAGTTCCAATAGGCATTGGAAAAGTATACCACCAAATAGGAAAGAAAAGTAAAATATTATCATACTTATTAATATCTACATTGATATCCTTAATAGCTGGATGAATTTTCTTTTCAACCTCTTCTTTTGCTTCAACATAGGCACATTTATCATAGTCAGTAGAATATGGAATCGTCCTTTCTATTCTTACTACATCAAAGTTAAATTTCTGATTAACTTTTTCAACTAATTTTTTAGTATTATTTGACCAACTAAAATAAACCATTAAATTATTCATTTTTATCATCCTTTCTGATGCTTAAATTTTATTTTAAAAAATAAAAAAAATAAAATATTTAAAAAGCATTGTGGTATAATTAAAACGTATAGTGAGGTGGAATTATGATTGAACTTTATTTGTTAGAATATTTGATTAAATTTCATGAGCTTGGAAATCTTACTAAAGCTAGTGAAGAATTATATGTTTCACAGCCTTCTTTAACAAGATCGATGCAAAAGATAGAAAGTGAATTAGGAATTGAATTATTTCATCATTCTAAAAATAAAATTACTTTTAATGAAGCCGGTGAATTACTTGTTAAGTATGCACAAAATGTATTAAAAGCGCATGACTTAATGATTGAAAAAATGAATGATTATAAAAATTCATTATCTACGATATCGATAGGACTGGTGGCACCTGGACCCATTTTTAAATATGGTAATTTTTTATATACTAGTTTTAATTTAAAAAATGTTATTACCTCAATTAAAAGTGAAGAAGAATTAATTGAGGAACTTTCAAATGAAAAACAAACAATTATCTTTATTAATCATCAATTAGATGATAAAAATATTGTTTGTAAAAAATGTTTAGAAGAAAAACTATTTTTATCCGTTCCCAAAAATCATTTTGTTGCAGGGATGAAAGATGGTATTTACTTTAAAGACATTGATGGTCAATCCTTTTTAATGTCGAATCAAATCGGTTCTTGGAACAATATTGTAAAAAAACATTTACCGAATTCGAAATTTTTCTTAGAAAACAATGATAATTTAAATGAACTTGTGAATTCTTCAATTATTCCTTCATTTGTTACAAATATTACAATGAATAATAGATTAAGTAATGAACGCATCTATCTTCCGTTTTTAGATGAAGATGCCACTATGCCATTTTATATTGCTTATCTTAAAAAGAATCAAAATAAACTCGAAGCCTTTTTAAAAGTCATCTTGAATGATTAAAAAAATCCTCATTGCTATACACAAAGAGGATATCATTTTTTTAATTTGGTTAGAGAGTGTTACATTTTGACATACACTTCCTAAGGCCAATTTTTAAAATAACTATATCTAAAATAAAAAAGCCCTATAAAAGGACTCTTGAATTCAAGTGGGGCGGATGATGG
>CANQCZ010000078.1 GCA_947591215.1 uncultured Bacilli bacterium
TCCTACATATCTTGTTACCACTGCTTTTTCATCGACAATCACATATTGGATACCATCTTTTTCAATAAAATTATTTTCATAAATGCCCCAGTAAACCGGTCTATTGTCATCATTCCAATCATCATCCCATCCATTTGGCTCTGATGATGTTTCACAATAGATGGTTAAAGAATCACACCACAAGAATGCACCATATTCGATACTTGTGACACTACTTGGAATCGTGATACTTATTAAGGAACTACATCTAGAAAACGCTCGCTCTCCGATACTTCCTAATTCACTACTATCTTCAAAAATCACTTTTTCAAGTTTTTTACAATCTTTAAATGCTTGCTTTCCGATTCGTTTAACACTTTTAGGTATTTGAACGATTTGAATTGTATCATTTCCTTGGTATTGTCCGTCTCTTATTTCTACTACACCACTTGGTATTTTTATAATTCCTGGATTAGACGAACGTTCTGTATTTGCATTATGACGTTCATTATCATCCATTTTATTTTTTAACTCTATTTCTTCATTTTGTTTTTTTATCGTTTCATCGATTTTTTGTTGTTGATTATTAAAAACCTTGTTTTTATCTATTTCTTCCCTATGCAATTTTTCAATTCTTTTGATAATTTCTTGATATTGTGGTCCTTGACTTCCATCTATCCATTGTAATCCTTTAAAATATTGTTTAAAAAATTCAATTCGTTCTTCTCCTTTACTCTTTTCATCTAGAATGTATTCAATACATGGTTTTTCAAGTTTTGAAGCATAATCCATTTCCCCTTTTACATCACTACTACGCATTGATCGTTTAGATGTAACTACCAAAAAATATTCGCAATTTTCAATCGCAGATTGGATATTTTCATCATATCGTGTAGTATCATATGGTATATTTCTTTCTGATATCCAACAACTATTAAAACCATACTCTTTCTCTAAAGCTATTAATATTTCATCGACCTTTTCTTTATCTTGTGATTTATGACAAATAAAAACTTTTCTTTTAATATTGCTATGTAATGCATATTGATTTTTATAATTCTTGTATGATTTATCTAGTAAATCATTATATTCACTAAGGATTCCTCGATTCTGCAACAATTCAAATATCGTTTCTTGAGTATCAATATCCACATGACTAACCATGAAAGTCACAATTAATTGTTCATCATACTCATTGATGTCTGCATTGCTTAAAGATTTTATAAATTCTATATATTCACTTTGACTTGAATGATTTTTTCGTTTACAAAATTTATAAAAATAATTGGCCACAATATCGTTAGGATCAAATCTCAACAAATCTTCACAATATTCAATTACATAGTTTGGATTAAATTTATCTTTTTTGACTTCTCTTAATAATAATTGACGTAAATTACCTTTTTCAGTTTCCTCTTGACTTAGTAATTTAGCTTCTAGTCTTTTATCAAAATTTGCTAATTGCGATTCGATGACATCTTTAAATTCGTAATATTGTCCATTGTCACGATAATGCGTTCGACATACATCACAGACATATAATTCTTCTTCTCGATGAACTTTATTGCTCCCACAGTTGGGACATATAATTATTTCTTGTTGTTGCATATATTTACTCCTATGTAATTAAAGTATAAGAATCCTCGATTATATTTTGTAATATTAATTTAAAGTTGGTACCCCTTTTTCATAATGCCATTCATTACCCCAGTAAACTGATCCATCATCGCTATTCCAATCATTACTCCATCCACTTGGTTTTGATGATGCTTCACAATAGATAGTTAAAGAATCACAGCCGGAAAATGCCCCGCTTCCTATACTTGTAACATTATCTGGAATGATGATACTTGTTAAGGAACTACAATTATAGAATGCGTCATACCCTATACTTTCTAATTTACTATTTGGTTCAATAGTTACACTTTGCAACTGAGTACATCCAGAGAATGCACAGTCTCCAATGCTAGTGACTTTGCTTGGAATATTGATACTTGTTAAGGAATTACATCTATAGAATGCATCTTTTCCTATACTTGTAACATTATCTGGAATGATGATACTTGTTAAGGAACTACACCTAAAAAATGCAGAATCCCCGATACTTGTGACACTACTTGGAACCGCGATACTTTTTAAGGAATCACAATACCAGAATGCTCTTTCTCCTATACTTGTAACATCATATGCAATTTCATTAATTTCTATTGTAGCTGGTATTTCTACCTTTGTTGATGTTCCGACATATCTTGTTATTACTGCTTCTTTATTGATAATTACATATTGGATACCATCTTTTTCAATAAAATTATTTTCATTAATTCCCCAGTAAACCGGTCGACAATTGGAATTCCAATCATCATCCCATCCTCTTGGTTTTGATGATGCTTCACAATGGATGATTAAGGAATTACAACCCAAAAATGCATATTCTCCGATACTTGTGACACTATTTGGAATAGTGATACTTTCTAAGTAATCACAAAAAGAATGGAATGCAGAATCCCCGATACTAGTAACATCATATGTTTTTCCATTAATTTCTATAGTAGTCGGTATTGCTACATTTGTTGATGTTCCGACATATCCTGTTATTACTGCTTCTTCATCGATAATTACATATTGGATACCATCTTTTTCAATAAAATTATCTTCATTAATTCCCCAGTAAACCGGTCGACAATTGGAATTCCAATATTCATCCCATCCACTTGGTTTTGATGATGCTTCACAATAGATGATTATGGATTCTAATGCACCTTCTCCGATACTTGTGACACTATTTGGAATCGTGATATTTTCTAAGGAACTACAAACAAATGCACCTTCTCCGATACTTGTGACATCATATGTTTTTCCATTAAATTCTATTGTTGTAGGTATTTCTACATTTGTTGATGTTCCTACATATTTTGTTATTACTGCTTTTTTATTTCTTATTACATATTGGAGACCATCTTTTTCAATAAAATTATTTTCATTAATTCCCCAGTAAACTGGCATATAGTGATCATT
>CANQCZ010000079.1 GCA_947591215.1 uncultured Bacilli bacterium
GGGCTCTATCAGCCCTTGGTGGAATTTGACGGCGCGGGCGCGACGGTACCTATTTCGGGGTTCGGCTACTTGCTTGCCAACGGCGCAATAAAGGGTGCGGAACGCGGATTTTTCTACGCCGTTACAGGCTCCTTGACTGCCGCCGCGGCGGGCGTGACCGCGGCAGTGGTTTTTGCGTTTATTATGGCGCTTATCTTCCGCTCCCGCACCAAGCGCAATTAAGTTATTTCGCCGCCCGCCGCGTAATAAAATATAAGTATGAAAGGCGGGCGGGGTAAAAAGTTCACAAAATTCAAAATACTTTTATCCATCGTCTGCCTGCTCGGTATAGGCGTGCTGGTGTACTTCCAAAGCAACGTAACCCGCGTGCTTATTTCCATAAGCGAGGCGACTATACGTTCGATAACCACCGTCGCCGTCAACGACGCGATATATTATACCCTCAACGACGACGTCCGCTACGAGGACTTAGTGGAAATAGAGCGCGACGGGGACGGCAACGTCACAAGCATAACAACAAACAGCCTTAAAATAAATAAAATAGCGAGGGATACGGCATATCTTTCGCAGGAAAATCTTACGCGTATGAGCGCCGAAGGGATAACCGTGCCGATAGGCGCGCTTACGGGCATAGAGGCGCTTGCGGGCTTCGGCAAGCGAATAAATATAAAAATTATCCCCATATCCAACGTGGAGTGCCGCTTTGTTTCCAAGTTCGTCGACGCGGGCATAAATCAGACCAAACATTCCTTATATCTTGAAATTGTGTCGGATATTTCGATAATTATGCCGTCAAAAAGCACCAATCTCGCCTCGACCATAGAAGTGCTCATATGCGAAAGCGTAATCGCGGGCAAGATACCAGATATGTATTTACAGGCGACGGTGGCGGGAGGGAACGGTGGACTTATCCCGCAAAACTGAAAAAATAAAGCGGCGGGGCACAAAACCGCACTTCCCATAGGGAACAAAAATAAAATTTTTAGAATTGTGCTTTCAAGCGATGACAAGAGCTCTCGGCTGATTTGTCGAGAGCTCTTGTCTATAAAATTTATTCTTATTTTGATTGTTTAATATTCAATAAATATTTTTTATCTCTTTTTATAAGGTTTTGTCTTTTAGAATTATTACAGTATCTAAAAGTTGCTTAGCATAACATTCGGCGACATCTTTTATTTTCGATTGAGTGACAACACTACACCATATTAGAGATAAAACTATCATTAAACTATTTAATATAACGCAATTAGCCAAACTCATAATTGAAGGAAGGAAAATTGCCAACAATGAGTTTAGTAAAACAAATACTATTACGACTATTATTGAAACAACCTTTAAGCCATATAAATTTCTCCACATACCATAATTTCTATTTTCAATTTGTAATAATGCAAATTTCTTGGTATCCCGTGTTAAAGTTCGCAAGTTAGAAATATATGCTTCATATTTTTTATCACTTTCAAGTCTATTTTCTTTCTCTTCTTTTTCTGTAGGCATTTTAATATTATTAAACATCATTTTCAGATATTTCTTTACTTCATTCCTTTGGTATGTATTATATTCTGTGTTGTCGCTTCTTAAAAAGCGCGTTGTGGGAGCACCGTTCCATTTTGCAAAGAGCTTTTTTTCTTGTTTACGACCAAAATATCTCGCCCAATTTGCAAATAACATTAAAAACATAAACAGAATGAGATTTGCTATTGTAGTCGAGATCGCTATTTGGTAGTCAAATAAGGCAATCAAATAATTCGTTTCTAAGAAAAACGGCAACATAAATATTACCGCTGGCAAAACTCGTGCCTGAAGAGTATATGTATCAAATTTCATTAATTGTCCTCATAAGTTTAAAGTTCCAATATAATAATCTTCGTCGTTTTCTATATCTTCGTCAGTCAAAAAAGAGCGTTTAGCGTAATTTGGGTTACTACAATAAAAATGTACTTTCTTACCATCGCATAACAGAGTTATATCTTTTGCGCTATTTTGCGTGATTGTGTTATATCCTCTGTAATAGTCAAGCAATTCTGAATCAGCTTCTCCAATAATAATTATCTTGGGTTTTATTTCATCCAACCATTTTTCGGGAATAGCACCGCTCAACCTGCCGTGATGTGGTGCAAATATCACATCTGCTTTAGGTAAAGACAATCCTTCTTTTATTGAATCCATAAAATCATGTTCCATATCGCCGAACCATAAAACATTAATACCGTCTTGTTGCGAATATTTTATAATAGGAGATATGTTGTTACTTTCTTTACCCAAATTAACATTTTCCAAAACTTCTTTGAATGATTCATTATTCAAATCAGGCCAAAGAATATTTATCCCCGCAGAACCAATCTCTTTGCCATTTTCATCAGGCCCTTTTTGGTTCATCCATTTTCTTGAACATCCTTGATAAATGTAAAAGGCTTTGTCGCCATCTCTCAATTCACAATACTTTTTAAAAGAATCTGTTTCTATAGTTTTTATGGCCTTATTTTTAACACAATAAAAGTTAAATATAGGATTTCTATCATCTAAATATTCTATTCCGTGAAAATGGTCTTCATCTGGATGAGTAGAGATAAATCTTCTTATTTCTTTGCCCTGCGACTCTCTACATAATTCATCCATAATAACCTTTCGCCTTTCTTCATTTAAATTACAATCTATTATTGTAAAATTGTTCGAAAAATGCCGTATATAAAACATGTCGCCATTACCAACAGAAAAAGACTTAATTTTAACCATTTGTTAATCTCCTTAATGTAGAAAAGCTACAGCTTCGGCACAAGTGTTTTATAGTCTATTGACTTTGCACTTATGTCCCATTTGCCGACTTGCATTTTCTTGATCGTTTTGCCGCTTCCGAAATCTAATAAGTCTTGCCGATTAAGATTGTTCAATACCTTATTCAGACTGCCAAGCCCTGC
>CANQCZ010000080.1 GCA_947591215.1 uncultured Bacilli bacterium
GGTAAAAGTATTTCAAATCTTTACAGATATGTTGAAATAAGTAAATCCATAACTAAAAGGTATATTGAAGCATTACCCGAAATTGATTTAAATAAACCAACTCTAAAAGAAATTAAAAATGTATCAGAAAAGATAGAAGTAAATGAAAAAATAATTACTGGTTTTAACTTATTAAATAATGAAACTCTGAAAGTATTACAAGTTATTTCTAATGGAAAATATTTAATTAATGGATTTACGAATAAATCTATTAGAAAAGAAATATATGATGAAAGTGAGTCTAAATTTATAATTAATAAAACTACTAGATTATTATTTAAATTAAAAGTACATGGAATCATTAAAAAAGTAGCTAGAAAAAACAAATATTATCTAACTACTAATGGTAGAAATTTAATTTCATCTATTCTTGTATTTACTGGTAAATCCTTGCTTAATTAATTGCCACATATTTCTATGGGGTAAGGGGTTTTATTGTCTTTTTTATAAAAACTTGTTTTTTATTTATGTTTTTGGAAAGCAATATCATATATTTAAAAAAACTGAATATTCACTATTATTTTTGATAGTAACTTTAATCTTCCTTTATTTGAATATTTATTTTCAAAGTATTTTAATATTTTTGTAAATTAATTTGTAAAATCGATGTATTATTATAAAATTTTGTTAAATTATAACTTAAAATAAAAAAATATGATATAATTTACTTAGGATATATAGGAGGAAATAAAAATGAATGATACTATAAAAGATTTTTCTAGTTTAGTTAATTATAATGAAAGATTGTTACAAGCTTATATAAAAGATAAAGGGGAATTATTAAAAAGTAAAGAGCAAAAAAACATAAATAATATAAGTTATTATTTTCAAAATAAAAGTTTATCAAAAAGTATGAGTGAACTTCAAATTGCCCAAGAAACTTTAGAAACTTTAAAAGCATTTAGACCTTCAAGGCTTGAAATAAATCCAAATATAGTAACAAGTATTAATGCTGTATTGCTATTTTTAGATTCTAGTGATAGTGAAAAAATAAAAAATGTATTTTATGAAAGCATAAATGAATTAAGAAAAAAAGATGAACAAACATTAAAGCAAATAAAAGATAATTCTGGTAAATTTTTGGATTATTATACTGAGGATTATAAAATTGTATTTTTAAAGTTTTATGATGAACAAAAAAGATTATTTCAAGAGCATAATTATCTTCAAAATTTTAATTTTAATATGAAGAATGTTGATAACAAAATTTTTATACAACCAAATACTAACTATTTATTAAATATAATACAAAAATTAGTAGAGAAAGATAGACTTAATGATAAATATGTAAAAAACAATTTGGGTAAAATAAAAGATGCTTGTATCTTAAAAGATAAGGCAGATTTTGTTAATAGAAAAATTGAAGAATTATTAATTATGAATGATACAACTAGTGATATAGATATAGAAAAATTAAAAGTTATTTTAAGAGATGTAAAAGAAAAAAATCAAAAAATAATAATAAATGCTGAAAAGATATTAGATAATGTTAATGTAGAAGAATTACAGAGTGAATATGAAAAAATATTAAAGGAAGAATCAGAAAGTAAAAATAATAAAGAGTCTTTAGAATCTTATGAAAGATTGACATATGAATATTTAAAAGCCAAAAATGAGCAAAATTCAGAAAAAATGCAAATTATTAAAACAAAATTAGATAATTTGAGTGTTAATTTATCTGAGGATGAAAAAAATGTTATTAACATTAGATTAGAAGAAAGATTAAGGCAAGAGGAAAATGAAAGAATGAAATTTGCTGAATATCGTGATAAGCAACTTAAGGAGATTCAAGAAGAAAAACAAAAATTAGAAGAAATGAAAAAAAGAGCCATTTCAAACCTAGCAAAGAGTGGTAAACTTGATGAAACTGAACATACAATTGCTGGAGAAAATGGAGAATTTGAAACAACTGTTGATAATGATAAAAGAGATAATTTAGTATCTCAAGAAATTGATAGAATTAAGCAAGAAGAAGATGATGAACAAGTAGGTTTCAAACTTTAAAAGAAACAAATAATTGTAGCAAGATTAGATAAGATATATGCGAGATGATTAAATAACTTAAAAAAAATTTGAAATTATAAAATGATTTTGCTATAATTAATGTGAGGTGGATGTAATGGGAATTTATTTAAATGATGTAGTGAAAAATAGTGCTAATAGAAAATATTTTTTTGATATGATTCTAGATCACCTACCATATAAAGGAGAATATGGTAACACATCTGTTACAAATGTAACTACAAATGGAGATACAATAGAAGCAACATTTTCTAATGAGCAATTAAAACAAAACGTTCAAATAGGTCCAGGCACTTTAGAAATACACATAGAATTTTTACAGGGAGAAAGAAAAGGAACTATTATTCAAATTGAGGAGCGTTGTGGAATAGATTATTCAGAATCAATCCATTCAGATGAAATAAAAGATAGTATTAGAGATGTTAAAGTTGAGATTAATGAAAATGGTACAAATTACGGATATATTTATAATAATGAATATGATAATGAACCAGATGCAATTCTTGATTGCTTTTTTAAGGAAGAAAATATAAGTTCTTCTCAAAGTTTATGGAAAAGAGCAGAATTATCAGGGCAAAAAATCGAGTCTATAAATGGAAATTCAACATTTGCTGGAGATATTAACGGTTTCATTGCGAAACTTGTTGATAGTAATGTTGAGGAATTATTTATGCAACTAGATGATAGTAAAAAAAGATAAAAGATTAATTATATTGTTAAATTTGAATTTTTAATTTTAAAGTATTAATTTTGTCATCGATTGGCTGATTTGACTATGTTAAACACCCGGTAACAGGCCACGCGCTTAAGCGCGTAAATTCTTTGAGAACTAGGAGACAAATTAAT
>CANQCZ010000081.1 GCA_947591215.1 uncultured Bacilli bacterium
TTCTATACTATTATTCGGCGTAAAAAATGTAGTATAGTACGAAAATTCGCTGTAATTTGTGTAAAACAAGTGCTATACTATATTTGAACATCGAATAGGAGGAAAAGCCTATGTATCGTATTGCTATTGAAAAATTGTTGAAATGGAAAGAGAGTAAGCATCGGAAACCATTAATTATTGAAGGAGCCCGGCAAGTTGGAAAAACTTGGCTGATGAAAGAATTTGGAAAACAAGCATATGGTGATGTAGCATATATTAATTTTGACTCCAATTCGAGAATGGCAGAGTTATTTGCGTCCGATTTGAATGTTGAGCGTTTGATTATGGGACTAGAAATTTACATTGGTCGGAAAATAGATTCAAAAAATACACTTATAATTTTTGATGAAATACAGGAAGTTCCAAGAGCCTTAGCATCGTTAAAATATTTTTATGAGAATGCACCTCAATATCATATTGTTTGTGCTGGATCTTTGCTAGGTATTGCCTTGCATCACGGCACTTCTTTTCCGGTTGGTAAAGTAGATTTTTTAAAACTAAATCCTCTTTCTTTTCAAGAATTTTTAATGGCAATAGGCAAACAGCAATTTGCGGAACTATTAATCAAGCATGATTATGATATGGTTACAAAGTTTAAGCAAATTTATATTGATGCGTTAAAACAATATTATTTTGTTGGTGGAATGCCTGAAGCAGTACAAAGTTTTACTGAAAGCGCTGATTTTAATGAAGTTCGAAAAATACAAAAAAATATTTTGACTGCTTACGAACAAGATTTTTCAAAACATGCACCTCATGAGATTGTTCCAAAACTTCGTATGATATGGAACAATATTCCATCACAACTTGCAAAAGAAAACAAAAAGTTTATCTATTGTCTCATTCGAGAAGGAGCACGAGCAAAGGAATATGAAACAGCGATTATGTGGCTAGCTGATTGCGGATTAGTTCATAAAATCAGTCGTGTAAATTCTATTGGACTACCTTTAAAAGCATACGAAGACATAAAAGCATTTAAATTGTTTTTGGTAGATGTGGGGTTACTTGGTTGTATGGCAGGATTACAGCAAGGCACTTTGCTTGATGGAAATAATCTTTTTACCGAATTTAAAGGAGCTCTTACAGAACAGTATGTTTGCCAACAATTAAAAACACTTGAAGATATTGGTATATACTATTACACCAATGACAGAGGCTCTTGTGAAATTGATTTTATTCTAGATGGAGGAAAACGCATTATTCCTGTAGAAGTAAAGGCAGAAATTAACCTCAAATCCAAAAGCTTGAAAACTTACAAAGATAAATTTAATCCTGAAATTTCTTTACGCACTTCAATGGCAAACTATAAACAAGAAGAATGGCTTTTAAATCTTCCATTATACGCAATAGAACAAATTGAAATATAAAAAGATAAAAATTTTCAAGAGGTGACCATAAATGAAAATTGAGCAATTCGAAACAATTGTGCCTGCTCCATTAGGTAAACAAAAAAGAAAAGTGTATGTTTATTTACCACAAAAATATGATGGTAAAAAAAGATTTCCGGTTCTTTATATGTTTGATGGACAAACGGTCTTCTTTGATGAAACAGCACCTTACGGCGATAGTTGGCGAATGGGAGAAACTTTAGATCGACTTAAGGGTGAACTTATAGTCGCGGCCGTTGAATGTGACAAAAAGGAGCGCTTAAGTGAATATTCTCCATTTCCGTTTGATTGTGAAGGTTATCATTCTGATGGAAAAGGTGAACAATATCTTCAGTGGTTGGTAAATGATTTTAAACCAATGATTGATAAAAAATATCGTACTTTATCCGATAGAGCGAATACTTTCATTGCCGGAAGTTCAATGGGAGGATTGATGACAGTCTTTGCATTGTGTCGCTTTCCGACAATATTTATAGGTGGAGCTTCTCTTTCACCGAGTTTTTGGGTTGATGAACAAGCTTCGTTAAAAATGATTAAGTCATTAGAATCGTGGGTAGATAATACACTTTATCTTGATATGGGTGAGTTGGAACTTGCTCAACTTGGTGGTAAAGTCCAAAGTGCGCTTGAATCATGTCTTGCAGCATTACGGGAAACAAACATAAAGTTAACTTATAAATTAATTCCGGGCGGAAAACACAATGAAAAGAGTTGGCGTAAGCAAGTGCCATCTTTTTTACGCGTTTTAGGTCTTATTAAATAATATTTATGGTAATTAATAGAATAACAAAAATCTTGAAAAGTTATTATTTTTTATCATGCTCTCCGGGATTATAAATTGCTTTGCCATTTAAATCATACTTACTACCATGACATGGGCATTCATAGCATTGTTCTTTATCATTAAAATATAGAGCACAACCTAAATGAGTGCATCGTTTTTTGAATTTAAGAAGATTAAGTGTCGCAGTTTTAATATTTTGAAGTAATTTTAAAAGAGGTGTTTTTCTTTTAGGTGAAAAAAGTTTAGCGTACTGATTAGATTTATTAAGTATATCGTCTTTAATGATTAAGGCACTGATCATTGAACCGGTCATCCCCCAAAGATTGAAACCGGTCGCTACATAAACATTTTGAAAATGACCATATTTACCGATATAGGGTAATCCATCAGCGCTACAAGTGTCTTGATTAATCCATTGCCAAGTAGGAGAAGAAAGATTATTTTCCTTTAAGTATTTTTCAAGTGGTGCGTAACCATCGCTAGAGTGACCGGTTTTTTGATCGTTCCCACCTAAAAGCAATAACTCATGATAATTTCTAAAGTAAAGATCTGATGAATTTTCTCCGATTGCACTAGGATATTTTTTTGAGGTTTCAATAGCCATCACATATGATTTAGATTGAGTGAGTTTCGTAAAAAAGAGACCTCTGAATCTTAA
>CANQCZ010000082.1 GCA_947591215.1 uncultured Bacilli bacterium
AAGGCAAGCGCAAGACTTTGCAGAGAAAAATTTTATAAATACGCAAAAATTCTCAATAGTTACTTGACAACAGGCATATTTTTTGCTATACTATAGAAAAATCGAAAAGAGGGCAAATATGGAGATCGCAAGAGATTTTTACCTACAAAAGCTCATCGATCATAAGCACAACGGGCTGGTCAAGATTGTCACGGGAGTTCGCCGTTGCGGTAAGTCATACCTGCTTTTTGCGCTGTTTTACAACCATCTTTTGAAAGAAGGCGTTTCCGCCGATCATATTATCCGCGTTTCGCTCGAAGATTACGGCAATAAAAGCCTGCAAAACCCCGACGAATTATATGCGTTTGTCAAGGCGCAAATCAAGGACGATGCGCCGTACTATATTCTTTTGGACGAGATTCAACTTGTGCCGAATTTCGAGAGCGTCGTCAACGGTTTTCTGCATATTCCGAATGCGGACATTTACGTCACCGGGAGTAATTCCAAATTTCTGTCGAGCGACATCATCACGGAATTTCGCGGGCGCGGCGACGAGATTCGCGTCTTTCCGCTCAACTTTGCGGAATTTTACTCTGCGCTCGAACCGAATACGCCGTTTAACAGGGCTTGGCTGCAATACGCGACCTACGGCGGAATGCCGCTTTGCCTCTCTATGAAATCAGAGGCGGATAAGGCGAAATATTTGCAAGACCTGTTCGCAACGACCTATCTTGCGGATATCATCAACCGCAACAACCTGCGCGGTAACGTCGAAATCAACGAACTCACCGATATTCTCGCCTCGTCGATCGGCTCGCTTACCAATCCTTTGAAGCTGTCGAACACCTTCAATTCGCAAAAGAGCCTAAAACTTTCCGCGAACACGATTTCGGCGTATCTTGATTATCTGCAAGACGCATTCCTAATTGAAAGAGCCGTCCGCTACGACATCAAGGGCAAGAAGTATATCAACACGCCGTCCAAGTATTATTTTGTCGATATGGGTCTACGAAATGCACGGCTTTCTTTCCGCCAACAGGAATACAACCACATCATGGAAAACGTCGTCTATAACGAGTTGATGCTTCGCGGCTATTCCGTTGATGTGGGCGTGGTAGAAACCAATCTGAAAGTAAACGGCGCGTCGCAGAGAAGGCAGCTCGAAGTGGATTTTGTCGCTAATATAGGTAGCCGCAGATATTACATTCAATGTGCCTATCGGATGCCCGACGAGGAAAAGCGCAAGCAGGAGCAGGCTTCGCTTCTCGGCATCAACGACGCATTCAAGAAGATCGTCATCGTCGGCGACGAGGTGTTGACGGGTTATAATGAACAGGGAATTTTGATTGCTTCCCTATCAGATTTCCTTTTCGACCCAGAAAAAACATTGAATTGGTAAAGGAGAACTGAATATGCCTACATTGGAATGGATCGGGAAAGAAAAGGTTATCAATCATCATCAAGATGTGCCTTACAGGATTCTCGATAAAAAATACACCTATAACGGGGACACTTCCGAGAATATGATCATTCACGGGGATAATCTCCTCGCGCTCAAATCTCTTTTGCCGCAATACGAGGGCAGAATAGACTGCATCTATATCGATCCGCCCTACAATACGGGCAATGAAAAGTGGATTTATAATGATAGCGTCAACGACCCCCGTATCAAAAAGTGGCTCGGCGAGATCGTTGGGCAGGAGGGGGAAGATTTATCACGCCATGACAAATGGCTCTGTATGATGTATCCTCGGGTAAAACTTCTATACAAATTACTTGCATATAATGGCGTAATTTTCATTAGCATTGACGATAACGAGTTAACCAACTTAAAATGCATCTGCGACGAAATATATGGTCCGAAAAATTTTATCGGGATTTTTAGTTGGGTGCGAAAAAAGAAAGGCTCGTTTTTGTCGAAATCAATTCGTAAAATGGTAGAATATGTTGTTTGCTATGCTAAAAATTATGAAGAAGTCGCTCTATATGGGGAAAAGGCATACAGTGATAAATGGCAACCTATCGTAAAAAGAACTAATGCCGAAAAAGAATTGCAAATTCCCATGAATATGGTTTCCACATCCCTTGCGGATGGTATTTATTCGCAAGGATTTCGGGGGCGATCGGGCACGGGATTAAATTTTGTAAAGGATTTTGAAGTTAAAAACGGCATCGTTATATCTCCGATTACAGTTCGCGGTCATTTCGTTTGGTCGCAGGATTTTTTGGATCATGAACTACAAAGTGGAACAAAATTATCGCTGTCAAAGCAATTCGGGTTTAATGCGCTTCGTTCGGATCAACAACAAAAAACCAAAACGCCGTCTACGCTTATAAATCAAGAAAACGGAGTTGGGACAAACGAGGATGCTACCCTTGATTTGCAGATTATATTCAATAGCGATGTCAACGAGCTTTTTAACTATTCCAAGCCAAAAACTCTAATTGAATACTTGGTTTCCATGTTATGCCATAATCGTTCGGATGCCATTATTCTCGATTCTTTTGCAGGAAGTGGCACGACTGCGCACGCTGTACTCAATCTCAACAAGCAGGACGGTGGCAACCGCAAATTTATCCTTGTCGAAATGATGGAATATGCGGAAACCATTACCGCAGAGCGCGTAAAGCGAGTTATTAAAGGTTACGGTGAAGGAGACCA
>CANQCZ010000083.1 GCA_947591215.1 uncultured Bacilli bacterium
TTTTTCTAATTCAATTGGAGTTCCTTCAAGATAGAGATAAGTTTCATTTATGATGGTCGCATTAGGATCATCAAGTACTTCGAGAGAATAATTACCATAATTATCCCAAAATTCAATGATACACTCTTCATCGCTAGTTGCGACAAACGTAAAATAACCATTGCTTTCAGTATGATTATAATTTATCGCAGGATTTGCACTTGCTTTACGAATTAAAGATAAAGAAACATTATCATCTTCATATACATTTGTTAAAACAATGGCATCATCTGCTATTGCTAAAGTAAAATCACTCGAAGCAATAT
The DNA here is from genome assembly GCA_947591215.1 of uncultured Bacilli bacterium. Taxonomy (GTDB): domain Bacteria; phylum Bacillota_I; class Bacilli_A; order RFN20; family CAG-449; genus CANQAG01. Next base: position 306 of record CANQCZ010000083.1, read on the forward strand.
CATAACCATTATATGTTCCTAAAATAGATTGCCACTTAGCATCCCCTTTAATTTCATCCTCTGTTTTTTCACTGGATGTTGGAGTTTCTGAAACACTTGAAGAATCAAATGGATTAAATTCTAAACTGTTCTTTGAATCGATTAGTTCTCCTTGTACACTTTGTGATGAACTTTCGACACTTGCAATTTGTGTTTCTTGACATGAGATTAATAATAGACCTAATAGACTAAATAAGACGATGCGTTTTTTCATTTTCTTTTTCTCCTTTTTAAGGCTTTCAAATCGCTAAAGCGTAATTTACGAATCATGATATCTACGATGAATAAGATTACTATGATTAAGATTAGATATAAACTAATACTATCGTAGAATCGTGAACTTGCTTCATCATAAGAGATGACATAATCATAATCTATAGCGACAATTCCGTTTTCACCGACAATTTGATATAAAAGTTCTTCGTCGGTAGAATGAAAATAATCATATTCTTTTGAGTAAGAAAAGTCAAAATATTTCGTATCACGATATGTATTTTCCCCATTATGGTAAATTAAATCTAAAGTATATAAACCAATTTGCTCTACACTAAAGCTCATTTGATATGTAGTAACTTCATTTCTAAAGTATTTAGCTTCTTCTTTTGTGCCATCTGGATGAGTTAAAATGACCTCTAGATAGGCATTATTATTTAATAAATCAAGATTTACCGTACAATCGGCGCTATAGCCATTCGTGGATATTTCTACATCATAAATGGTCGATACTCTTTCACTCGGTTCTAGATAATGAACCATATTATTTAATAGCGCCCTTCCTCCGGAAGAAATGTATAAATCGCTTGCCCAAGAAGAATTTAAATCGCTCGTAAAGGACATTACTTTACCCTTTCCAAAATTCCAATAGGCTAATAAAGGTACTTCACGTTCACCACCTAAATCATTTGTATAAGTGACTGTATAAATCGTTGAGGCACTTCCTTTAATTCTAGAAAAGTTGTACCCATGAATAGAAGGTAAATTAGTCACATTTTCCATCAAGGGATCATTTTGATACTTATTGTGGATTTCAAAAGTACCCTCGATTCGAGTATTTGTTATTTCATCTGCGACAGATTGCAAGATGACATCGACGATATCTTCACTTTGATTGATGTAATAATAAGTTCCATTTCCCTCATTTGCCAAAGTGGATAATAAGGATGCTCCATCTCTTGAGGAAATATTCAAGAAAGAGCAAGCAATATTATTTCTTGTCATATTGTTAACAGCCATGATTAAAGCAATGGGATCATCCGCGGGTAAACCATCGGATAAGACAATGACATTCTTTGTTTCGAAATTTGCATTGCGGAGTTGCGAATCCGCTTCTAATAAACCTCCGCGCATATTTGTGGCGTACGATGGCTGAATGTTATTGATTGCATCGATAATTTGTTCTCTATTTCTCGCGCTTGTAAGGGGTTGAATAACAGTGGTTTTGTCTCCGAAAGTGATCACTGTAACATAATCTTGTTCACCTAATAAATCTAAACAAGCAATCGCGCCTTCTTGAGCCTTTTGTAAACGGTTTTGCTCAGTCATCGATGAAGAGGCATCGATGACTAAAGCGACGCATTTTGTATCACTTGTTTCAAATTGCACAGGTAACATATTGTTATATTTAGACATCGTTTCAGAACTGGTACCGGAAGCATAAGTTGTGCCATATGTAACTAGAGATTTTCCATAAGTCGCCACAACTTTTTCTAAATTCGTTACTAATTCTTCATGATGAGGTAACCCCACAATATTTGCATTTGCAAATACAAATTCATCATATTTACATAAATCTTCAAGAAGATAAGGAGTTTCCTCACGATTAAAGAAAGGGTCAATCACACAATTTTCATTATAAAGAGCGGCAATGGTATTGCAATCCGAATATTTATCTCCGACAATCATCACTTTATATTCATCTACAACTTCTTGAATAAAGTATTTAATGTTATTTCTTTCGTCGTCTTGTTCATTTCCTTTTACTTCAAGATAATAAGAATGATTACCTTTAGTTTCCGTATTTAAATCAAACTCAACGATATTAATTCCTTTCATTAAGCTTAAATTTTTTGTTTCTTTTACTTTACCATCTTCATATAAAGTACATGGAACTCGCATCTGATTTCCTGCTTGAATAGAAGCTTTTACCGTTTCATTTCGATCGATGTAAGTTTTATTAATATAATCCAAACTATTAATTTGGACATCGTAATCATGAACTTCATGGTCTAAATAGATAGCGTCGACTTGAATATTTTTGCTTTGAATATCGACCATGGCTCTTAA
>CANQCZ010000084.1 GCA_947591215.1 uncultured Bacilli bacterium
AATGCAAACCACCAAGGCTATAACATAAGTGTGAGATGTATTTTACAAATCTAAAAATTTGAACCATTAAAATTTTCTCTTACAATTCCTTTACGTGAGAATAAAAAAAACCTAGAAATAGGGCATTTAATAACAAATGGTGCCCTCCACGGGATTTGAACCCGCACTCGTGAGAACTAGATCCTAAGTCTAGCGCGTCTGCCAGTTCCGCCAAGAGGGCATATTTTTAACAAAATAGATTTTACCAAAAAAATCTTTAAATTCCAAGTCTGAGTATTATAAATATTAATATAATGTTAATTTTGGTAACCTTAAGATTTTGGTAATGAATTTACAAGTATTTTTAATTTATACAATTTTTTTATAAATAAAAATCCCAACCTATGCAATATAGTATAGATTGGGATTGGTGTCCCAGATAGGATTTGAACCTACGACCAACGGCTTCGGAAACCGGTACTCTATCCAGCTGAGCTACTGAGACAAATCTGACTATTTAATAATCCAAACTGGCGTCCCCGATAGGATTCGAACCTACGACCTGCGGTTTAGGAAACCGACGCTCTATCCAGCTGAGCTACGGAGACAAAATATCTAAGCAAAAAGATTTTAACTTATCACTTTTAATTTTTCAATGTTAACGTATAAATAAATCCTTGTTTAATATTTTTTATTAAATGAGATATCCACTTTTGCTATAATAGACAATAGTTTAGTAAAAGGAGGTAATACGATGAAAAATTCTTTATTTATTAAAATAAAAGAAGCTCTTTTTTCAGTGTTACCGATATCTTTTATTGTAGTCATTTTACAATTTACTCCATTAATAAATTTAACCGATCAAGAAGTTATTGTTTTTTGTATTTCAGTTATATTTTTAATTTTAGGTATTGCATTATTTAACTTAGGAGCCGATATTGCTATGCAACCAATCGGAGAACAAATCGGTTCTTCGTTAATGAAAACAAAAAAATTGTCGATTATTCTTCCAGTATGTTTAATTATCGGAATATTGATAACCATAGCGGAACCAGATTTATCAGTACTAGCAATGCAAGTGCAAGACGTCATTAATAGTTCTCTTTTAATCGCTTCAATTGGAATCGGAGTTGGCATTTTCTTGGTTATCGCAGTAACCAAAATCATTTTTAAAAAAGATCTCTCCACCTTACTCATGTTTTTTTATATGATTCTTTTTGCTTTGGTTTCATTAATAGTTATTAACGGAAAGGGAAATTTAATTGCCCTATCATTTGATTCAGGTGGCGTTACAACAGGACCTATCACCGTTCCATTTATCATGACATTAGGCATTGGAATTGCCGCGACAATCGGCGGACGCCATGCTTCAGAAAATAGTTTCGGATTAATTTCTCTTTGCTCTGTCGGGCCGATTTTAGCCATTTTAATTCTCGGTCTTTTCACAAATGGAACTCTTACATATAGCGTTCCTAATTATGGCATTGCTGATAATATTGCACTAAGCTTTTTAGAAACATCTTTATCTACGATGAAAGAAGTTGGGGTATCGTTATCTTTGATAGTCATCTTTTTTATAATCATTCAATGCATTTATTTAAAGTTACCACGAAAGAAATTAATCCAAATATTCATTGGAATAATCTATACTTTTGTCGGTTTGGTATTATTTCTCACTGCTGCGACCGTCGGATTTTTACCGATCGGTTTTAAAATGGGACAACAAATCGCAACAGATAATAACCAATTAGTAATTTTGTTCGGTTTTATTTTAGGTTTAGTAGTCGTTTTAGCGGAACCTGCCATTCACGTTTTAACCAAGCAAGTGGAAGAAATCACCAATGGCGGTGTCACTAAACGTTCCATGCTTATCGCTCTTTCTATCGGTGTTGGAGTTTCTATCGGATTGTCGATGATAAGAATCGTCTACGATTTTTCAATTCTTTACTTTATAATTCCCGGATATTTCATTTCTCTTGGATTATCGTTTTTTGTTCCGAAACTTTACACCGCGATCGCTTTTGATTCCGGCGGTGTCGCTTCCGGGCCTTTGACTTCAAGCTTCATATTGCCTTTTGCAATCGGTGTATGTTTGACTATTCAAGGAGAAGCCAATGTTTTGACCGATGCTTTTGGTATTATCGCAATGGTGGCGATGACACCGTTGATTTCGATTCAAACATTAGGCTTTAAAGCCATCATGCTGTCGCGAATTCACGAAAAACAACGGATGAAGCAAATCTTAGCAAGCGACGATGAACAAATTATCTATTTTGATTGAGGTGAAAAACTATGGAAATTAAACGACCCCATTTACCGATTCATCGTGAAAAGTCACAAAAAGAAAGCCCTAATGGACTTAAAGCACCTAGTAAACTTGTGATGTTGATTACGATAGTAAATCGCTCAAAGTCTGATTTTTTTATCGATCTCATTGAAGGATTTAAAGCCAATTTTCAAACCGTCATTTACGGAAGTGGAACCGCGCCTAGCGAAGTAAAAAAATATCTAGGTCTCGGTAACTCTGAAAAAGCGATTATCTTTAGTTTGATCAGCGAAAAAAATCTTTCTAATTGTTTAAATG
>CANQCZ010000085.1 GCA_947591215.1 uncultured Bacilli bacterium
TGATACTGCTCAAAGATAGAATTTATACAACTCCCATGATGCGATCTGCTTTGGGTTTCAAGCCGCACTTGCTCCACTTTTACATGGCGCAGGAGGGACGCTCGTCTATAAAAAGATATTTGTCTTCGCGTGAATTACCCGCGCTCCCTCTATCATTATAGATTCGGTACCGCTACACTTTTTCCGTTCCAATAGCTTGCTATATATTTTGCGTTTAAATATCATTAAGGGCACTTCCAAGTAGTAGTATAACACAAAAAAAAAATACAAAAAACGCAAATATAAATCATAAGGTTTTTTACAAAAAGCGCAGAATTTAACTTAAACGTTTTTTACAAAAAGCGCATTTATAAATTTACTCATTACCTCGGAGTTTAAAATTTAATTATGCTTTATTTTAATAAACATTTATAAAGTATTTAGAAAAAATCATCGCACTGATGATAATTTATAAATTATTTGATATATTTATAAGTGACTTATTTAAGGAGCTTAATTATGGAAGATAAGATGATTGAACGGTTAGAAGCGATGAAAAAGCGCAGTGAAGAAATCGATCAATTATTATGTGAAGACGAAGTGATGTCGAATATTACGAAATTAACGGCATTGAATAAAGAAAAAGCTAATATGAAAGAGGCGGTCGAAGGTTATATTGCCTATAAAAAAGTATTAACTGATTTAGAAGATGCTATGGTCTTACAAAATGATCAAGATGAAGACGTCGCTTTATTTGCAAAAGAAACGATTAAAGAACTTGAAGTAACAAAAGAAGAAATGTATCAGAATTTGAAAATTTTGCTTTTACCCAAAGATGCCAACGATGAAAAAAATGTTGTGGTTGAAATAAGAGGGGCCGCGGGAGGCGATGAAGCGAATATTTTTGCCGGCGATCTTTTTAGAATGTATCAAAGGTACGCTGAAAAACAAGGGTGGAAAATTCAAATTATCGATGAATCTGCGTCTGAAATGGGTGGTTTTTCTTCAATATCCTTTATGGTAAAAGGTGAAAAAGTTTATTCTTGTTTGAAATTTGAAAGTGGCGCTCATCGTGTTCAAAGAGTTCCTAAAACAGAAGCGGCCGGTAGAATTCATACTTCAACGGCGACGGTTTTGGTGATGCCGGAAGCGGAAGAAGTTGATGTTACTATCGAACAAAAAGATCTAAAAATCGATACATATCGTTCTTCGGGTGCTGGTGGTCAAAACGTTAATAAAACGGAATCGGCGGTTCGTATCACTCATATACCTACCGGCATTGTCGTTGCTTGCCAAGTTGAAAGAAGTCAAATACAAAATCGAGAGATCGCTATGAATCTTTTAAGAGCTAGAATACTCGCGGCGAAAGAAGCAGAAAATAATGAAAAAATCGGAAATGAACGAAGACTAAAGGTCGGAACCGGAGAACGTTCGGAAAAAATCAGAACTTACAATTATCCGCAAAACAGGGTTACCGATCATCGAATCAATTTCACATTGCAGAAACTTGATCGCATTATGGAAGGCGACTTGGATGAAATTTTAGATGCTTTGATTAATGCCGATCAACAAGATAAAATGGAACAAGAAGCTAAAAAATATGAATGATGCTTATCGGACATATTTACGATTAAAAAAAGAATATCACAATTTAATCACGGATTCGGATCTTAGATGGATTATCGAGGAGTGCGCCAATTGTACTTATAGTAAACTATTAACTGAAGAAACTTTAAGTTTGAATGAAACTAAATTAAAGTTTCTTTTAAATGAAACAAAAAGCGGAAAACCACTTGCCTATACTTTAGGTTATTGCAAATTTTTAGGAATGACTTTAAAGGTTAACGAACATACGTTAATTCCAAGAAACGAAACGGAAGAGTTGGTTATTTTAACACTACACAAACTTAAAGCTTTTTCTGCAATTAAATTTGTCGATGTCGGAACCGGAAGTGGCAATATAGCGTTGGCCCTGGAACAAAATTTACCAAATTCAATCGAAGGATATGCAATTGATATTTCATCTAAGGCTTTAGCGGTCGCAAAAATGAATGCAGAAAAATATCAAAGTCACATTCAATTTATATTAGGAGATGCTTTGACACCTATACTGGCTTTAAATAAAAAATTTAATCTTATCATTTCAAATCCCCCATATATTGCCAAAGGATCATTCGTTGAACCAAGCGTCGATTTATTTGAACCACATGAAGCACTTTACGCCGAAGATAAAGGACTGGCAATTTTAAATAAAATTATAAAAATGGCTCCAGAAGTTGTTGATGAACATTTTGTAATAGCCCTTGAAATTTCTCCGGAACAAACCGATGCTTTAAAGAACATCATCTCACAAACTTTTATGGATGTGGAATATGAATTTGTCAAAGATATGAATGGTTTTATTCGCTTTTTATTTATTCAAAATTATATTGTCGGAGAAGATAGGAGAAGATAGAAATAATTATTCATTTGGTTTAACTCCATTCTTCTAGTAAAGGAAAAAAACATAAAAATTATAAGTTAAGCAAAAATCCACAAATAGGAGATAATTCTCCGTCTTACATG